>CAIPFQ010000230.1 GCA_903864395.1 uncultured Chlamydiae bacterium
CATCCAACCCAAAAAAGTTGCAAAGTCGAGCTCTCAACAAAAAAAGTAAGAGCCATTTCCTTCTCATTTTTTTATCCACTGATAGTTAAATCGATGAAAAACTGACAAATCTAACGATCCTTTTTTTGGCTATACAAGGAAGTCCCTTTTGTTTTAAAATCCTCCGAGAGAAGAGGGAAAAACTATGCGAAGACAGAAAAGGGCGTTTACGCTTCTAGAAATCATGATCGTCATCTTTTTGATTACCCTTATTACTGGCGCTGTGGGGTATAACATGAAGGGATCGCTCGATAAGGGGCGCAGCTTTAGAACCGAGCTTGCCATGGAACAGCTCCATGATTTGCTCTTGATTTGCTTAGAGGAAGGGACAAATCCTGAGATGCTCGCGAAAGAGCCTCGCGGTTTTTTAAAGCAGCATAATTTAGCAAAAAACTGCGATAAAATTGTCCAAGATGGATGGGGCGTTGATTTTTTGATTCAATACGACCGAAACAAAAATGATTTCAAAATTGGATCTTCCGCCTATGATAAATATAAGAAAAAGATCAGCCCAGAAGCTTCACTTTCCGAAGAGGAATAGATTTTTTACCCTTCTAGAGGTCATGATAGGATTGAGCCTTCTTCTGATCGCTTCAAGCGCGATTGGATGGAAGACGCATAGCTTTGTGAAAAAAAGGCGTTTTGCCACAGACATTCAACGAATTCAATCTCGCTGTCTCGTCTTGTATAGAATGGCAGTGAATGCGGAGGTGGACTGGAAGGGCATTTTTCGCAAAGAGGGAAACCGTTGGATTTTTGACAGCGTTTGCCTCGATCCCTCAAGAAAAACAAAATTTTCTCCGATTTATTTTCAGGCGCATAAAATCGTGCATAATGAGCGTGAGATCAACTCCCTAGAGCTCTCTTTTTTTTCGAGCGCTCAGGTGACCCCTTGTGGGGAGATTCTTTTTTTGCAACATGCCGGGTCTCCCCCTGTCGTTTGGAAAATCCCTGCTTTCTTTGGTCTTGCGTCAGGAGACGGCGCGAACCAAAAAGGCTCCCTGCACCCAAAGTAATGCGACTTTCTTGAGTTTCCCAAATTCTTGACTTGACATTTCCCGATTTTGGCGGACGTCTGCGATGTCGCCTTGCTTCGCCAACCCGTTTCAGGGTTGGCTGCATCGGGTTCCCAGGGGCTCCTTGCAGCCGTCTCCCCGAGAACCGGTCTGTCAAGCCAAAAATTTTGGAAACTCAAGGACCTTAATCTGATAAGTAAATATTTTACTATACAGTTTCGGCTTGACATAAACTCAGAAAATATGTAAAATGCATTCAAAAAAATGGAGGAAGTATTGATATGGCATATAATCAAGATATTTATATAAATTCGTCAGAAACTATTTCTGGGGGCGCAATGGAGGCTTCTGGGTATATCACTGGGAGGGAAGATCTTACTAGAGCCCATAGAGAGGCTCTTGCTGTGTTGTCTAACAGTAACGAGAAAGTATTGGGCACATTGGATCGAATGATTGGACAATGGGAAGAATATGTCCAAGGCCATTCCGATTTTCCCTTTTCGAAATTGTTGAACGCGATTGCCTTTGCAGCACAAAAACATGAGGGGCAAACGAGAAAAGATCGAGAAGCAACTCCTTACATTGTGCATCCTATAGGCGTCGCTCTTTCTCTTTGGGTAGAGGGAGGCGTAAGAGATCCTGCTGTCATGATCGCAGCCGTTCTCCATGACACCTTGGAAGATACAAGTGCCACGCAAGAAGAGATTACTCTTTTGTTTGGCGTGCATGTCGCGAAAATCGTTCAAGAGCTAACGAATCCTGCAGAGATGAGTTCTGAAGAAGCAAAAGCGTGGCAGATAGAACACGCCCCTTCTCTTAGCTTTGAGGCGCGAGTGGTAAAGCTAGCCGATCGTCTCTACAATCTCAGAGATCTTAGAGAGCCTCCCGTAGGTTGGAGCGATGATAAAATTCAAAAATATTTTGGATGGGGGCAAAAACTTCTCGATGTCCTGAAGGGAACAAATGCAGAAATTGAGCAACAGTTGCAGGCCGAAATTGACGCGCATTCTAATGCTTGATGCGCTAAAGCTCAAAACTTTGAATTGATCCAAAGTTTTGAGAAATGATCAATGCTTCGCCTTTTCTATTGTTTACTCCCTCAGCTAAAGGCTTCTCTAAAGCCACAGTTCGCACCACAACTAGGGAAAGAGCACATCGAGGCAATCAAGGGAGCGAAGTTTTTCGAGAAAGGAGGGGTTTGGCGTAACGCCCCACTCTGCGCTAATGACCAAAGTGCCGATTTTTTTTTCTGCGCCAGAAAAGAATTGAAGCTCCAGTGTCGATTTCCCCGGATGCTCTCGAAAAAGATCTTTGAGCCTTAGAATTTTACTCAATCGCATTGTATCAGCATCTAACTTGATCAGAATATGTTTTGTCTCTTCTGGCACGGCAGCTCCTGCTTTGGGCTTAGATTTCCATTTGGACTCAACGGCTCTCGCCTGAACTTTTAGCCGATCATAGAGGTCATCGAGAATTTTTGTCTTTATCTCATCGAGCTCTGCTAGATTTTCTAAGGCTTTGCATGAGAGCTGAAGGCTACTTTCTTTTTTCTCGAGTTGCAAAATGGCATAAAGGAGTTGGTTTTCTTTTAAAATAGGAGACTTGCTCTCAAAAAGATCGGACCAAACTGGCAGCTCAAATCGCTCCAACCCATCGCTAATGGCCAAGATTGCAAACTTTTTTTGGTTTTTAGAAGAAACTTTGACAGCGATGGCCTCGATGATGAACGCAGCTCTAAAAATCGCGCCATCGGCCAAGCGATCAATCTCTTGCAGGGGAGTGCAGGAGAGCTGTGAAAGAATTTTCTTATAAATATCCATTGGATGGCCAGTAAGAAAAAAGCCCAAAAGCTCCTTTTCTCTTTGAAGCATGTGCACAATGCTCGTAGGCTCTTTCACAAGGGGAGGGGTAGGGAAAGGATCTGTTTTTTGTTCGATGTGCGCAAAAAGATCCATGATCCCGCGAGAGGCTTCCCTCTGATCGCGCGAGGCGGTCGCATACATAGGCTCTACGCTAAGCTTGAGTTGATCGCGACTCCAACCTGTAAAATCAAAAGAGCCAGCTTCGCAAAGCAGCTCGATTTGTTTTTTCCCGATCCGCGCTTTGTCCGTTCTTTGTATAAAGTCGTATAGCGACTTAAAGCTCCCTTTTTTCTTTCTTTCCTCTAAAATATGCGTCACGACCGCGCTGCCGATCCCTTTGATGCCCGCCATTGCAAAACGGATCCCGTCGCTCGCGGCGGCAAACTCACTATCTGCTGTGTTGATGTCTGGGGGAAGCACTGGAATATGCATCGACTTGGCCTCTCCAATAAACTTTGCGACTTTTGTCAGGTCATCGAGATCGCATGTCATGAGAGCGGCCATCCACTCTTTAGGATAATTGGCTTTAAAAAATCCTGTCGTATAGGAGAGATAAGCATACGCCGCAGCGTGCGATTTATTAAAACCGTAGGATGCAAACTTTTCAATTTTATCGAAAATTCGAGCGGCGGTTTCGTTGTCGATCCCTTTTTTCTCTGCCCCTTCAAGAAATTTTTCTCTTTGGCGCGCCATCTCTTCTTTATCTTTTTTCCCCATCGCGCGTCGAAGAACATCGCCCTCGCCGAGCGAATACCCAGCCAAGGCACTTGCGATTTGCATCACTTGCTCTTGATACACCATGACCCCGTAGGTTTCAGACAAAATTTCCTTCATGAGGGGGTGATCGATCTCAATGGGCTCTTTCCCGTGTTTGCGATTGATAAAAGAGGGGATCATGTCCATAGGCCCTGGGCGATAGAGAGCGCAGACCGCAATCACCTCTTCAAAAACATCGATGTGAAGTTGTTTTGTCAGATCTTGCATCCCTCCAGATTCAAGCTGAAAGATGCCGAGAGTTTTTCCTTGGTTCAAAAGATCGAATGTCGGCTGATTGTCGAGCGCGAGATTGACCCAATCAATTTTTTGAGAGGTGGTGCGCTCTATAGCGTCAACGCATTTTTGAATCGAGGTGAGAGTTTTGAGTCCGAGAAAGTCGATCTTGAGCATCCCTACGCTTTCGACAGGTTTCATTGCATATTGCGTTACAACCATCTCGGAATCTTTGGCTACGCAAACGGGAATATGATCTGTAATTGGGTGCGCCGAAATAATCAGCCCTGCTGCGTGAGTACTCGTATTGCGAATGGATCCTTCTGCCTTCTTGGCCATCTCTAACACACGGCGAGCCTCCTCGTCGCTCTCCATGAGTGCTGTCAGCTGGGGATCAATCTGAAACGCCTTTTCCAGGGTCATTGTGGGATCTTCAGGAATGAGCGCCGCGATTTCATTGACCTTGGAGAGGGGCACATTGAGAACGCGCCCCACATCGCGAATCGCCATCTTTGCTTTCATCGTGCCAAAAGTGATGATTTGCGCGACCTTGTCTTTGCCATACTTTGCCACGACATAGTCGATGACTTCTTGGCGCCGATCCATGCAAATGTCTACGTCGATATCGGGATAAGAAATCCTTTCTGGGTTAATAAATCTTTCAAAAAACAGATCGAAACGAAGAGGCTCAATATCCGTAATCCCGATAAGGTAGGAGACGAGCGAGCCTGCGGCAGAGCCACGACCTGGGCCCATAGGAATTTTTTTCTTTTTTGCCCAAG
>CAIPFQ010000231.1 GCA_903864395.1 uncultured Chlamydiae bacterium
CGATCGAAAGCACGCTACCATAATATCGATGTGCTTGTAGATTGGAGTACTGATCAACTGCTCCATTTTGAAGAATTGTCTCGAAAAGAGCAACAGAAGCTCAAATGGTTAAAGGAATATGAAACAGGGTTAGAATATTGGAAACAATTGGTTTACATCGGGAGGATCACTAGAAATTTTGTTCGCAAAAATGGTCTTTGGGTCGATTGCCATGAGCCATTGGGGGATCTGCTAATGGAAATGGAATTTTGTTCACAAGCCGAAGGATTTGCTGGTGAATTGGTCGATTTTATCGAGGAACAAGGGAGCAGAGTGCCAGACGGCAAACGTGTCCTTGGGTCGTCGGAGATCATAGAATCCCTATTTGGAAAACACAAAAGTGTTAGCGAAAAAGGGCCAAAGCCAATGGGCAGGCTGATCTTGTCAATGGCAAGTAGGGTCGGTGAACGACCGACCGAGTCACTTGTAGCCACTGCATTTGAACAAATCAAAGAACACGATGTTAACGAGTGGCTAAAGAATGCTTTTTGTTAAATGGATTTTTGAAAGAGAAATGGAATCGTTTTCATAGAGCGGTTTTAGACGATTCCTGACACGCCAGGCTCTTCTAGGGCAGTCAGGCACCTTCAATTTTGAAACTTTTACAGAATCGCAAAACCTGTTGAATATAGGATTTCAAATGCTTTTTAAGGGTAATAACGGCCTTTTTGGATCTTTTGAGTACGAAGGAGAATTTTTCTCAGGATATGTATCGAATCAAGTCGAAGGAAGATTTGGAGTTTATTTCTAATCTGCAAGGAGCTGGTGCAGATCGAGGATCGCTGCAAAATAATCAGAATCCAGAACGTCCTCGCTCACCCCATTCACGTGGATGAGGACGGGGCGCACCGAGAATCCACGGGGGGTAGAAAACGCCTTGCGTTTTTTATCAATTTCTTACAAAATTGCGACTCCAATCGGCGTTTTGGAAACCTTAATTTCGCATAAATACAAGGTATTGAACTTGGTTTGGATTAAAAAAACAGCAAAGACAAGCCGTAGGACCCCCCCCCTTTAAGAAGGGGAGGATATTAAGATCCAGGCTCAGTCTCTATTTCAACGGATTCCTCCACCTGGCTCTTAGGAGCTACAAAAATTTCCTTCAGCTTGATCGCTTTCCCTGTTTTGCCTTGCAGATGATAGAGCTTAGCTCGTCTGACCTTGCCAGAGCGCACGATCTCGATCCCTGCGATTTTTGGACTGTGAAGCAAAAAGACTTTATCCATGCTCGATCCATAAGCTGTACGATAGATCGTAAATGTCTCTGAGAGCCCTGCTCCCTTCTTCGCAATCACCAAGCCCATGAATGCTTGAATTCTTTCCTTGTCTCCTTCGATAATGCGCGTATTCACGCGAACAGTGTCCCCGACGCCAAAAGCTGGGGTTTCTTTTTTCTTATAATGAGCTTCAAGCTCCTCGATGACTGGTAAACGGCTCACAGTTTTTCTCCTTAAATAATTTCAGTAATTCGGGCCTCATCTGTCCCGTTTTTTTTAATGCTTCTTGCTTGCGCCATTTTTGAATCTCAGCATGATGCCCTCCAAGCAGTACAGACGGCACCTCTAATCCTTCAAACACTTCTGGACGCGTATAATGGGGCGCATCAAAAATCCCCTCTTGAAACGAATCCTCTCGCACAGAGTCTGGATCTCCAATGACCCCTGGAACAAATCGGGAAATAGCATCGACGACAACAATCGCCGCAGCGCATCCATTGGTTAACACATAATCGCCGATACTCAACTCCTCGTCGATTTCCAAAGCGAGAACCCTTTCGTCAATCCCCTCATAATGACCGCACACAAGAATCAGGTGCTCTTTCTTCGCAAGCCCTTCGCACTTCGCTGCGTTTAAAACAGCCCCTTGAGGCGAGAGATAGACGACATGAGAGCCAGACGCTTTTCTTGCTTGGCGAATCGCCCTCACAAGAGGGCCTGGGGTCATCACCATGCCAGGACCGCCCCCAAAGGGACGATCATCCACTTTCCCATGCTTATTTTCCGCAAAGTCCCGAACATCAGAACACCGAATCTCCAAAAGACCTTTTTCTCGTGCCCGCATCAACATACTCACATCGAAAGGGCCCTGAAAATAGGCGGGGAACAGGGATATTATATCAATCGTAACCACGGCTATTTTTTCTTACGCTGAACTCTTGCTTTTTCGCGCTTTGCTTGTTTTTTCGCCGTCATTTGTTTGATAACATCAGGAGATAGCGTATTCACGAGGGACAGAACACGATCGCTAGCCTGGGCGCCGTGATTAATCCAATGTTGAAACCTGTCAATATTTAAAACACAGTTGCTTCCCGTAGCACCAAATGGATTGTACCATCCAAGTTTTTCTACATATCTTCCATCCCTAGGAGCTCGAACTTCTGTAACAACGATTCTAAAGTGCTGACAGTTGCTTGCACCTTGCTGTCTCATACGTATGACTAATGCCATTGATTCTTCCCTTTCATTTGTTTTTCTAGATTCGACAGACCCTTAGGATCTGGCATATTTTTAAAAAGCTGTTTGACCCGCTTAAAATTTTTAACCAAACGGTTTACATTGTCAAGGGGTACGCCACTCCCCTTGGCCACTCTTTTGCGACGGCTCACATCCAACTCATCTCTTTCTTGCCTCTCTCTCGGCGTCATAGAGAGAATAACAGCTTCCATCGCTCCAAATTCTTCATCAGAAACATCCCCCCCCCCCATGGAACTAAGGCCTGGCATCATTTTTATGAGACTTTTAAAAGACCCCATTTTTTTCACCATCGCCATCTGTTTTAGGTAATCTTCATAGGTAAATGTAGCTTTCCGAAGTTTTTTTTCCATCTCCTGGTGCGTCTCTTCATCAATATGCTCTTTCGCTTTTTTCACCAGGTTAATGACATCGCCCATGCCCAAAATTCGATCCGCCATCGAACGAGGATTAAACACTTGCAAATCCCCTATCTTTTCTCCATAGCCTTCAAACTTCAAAGGCCTTTGCGTAATTTCTCGAATTGAAATCGCCGCACCAGCGCGAGCACTTCCATCGAGCATCGTTAAAATTGTCCCCGTAATCTGCACCCTCTTATCAAACTCGGCCGCAACACGCACCGCGTCCTGCCCAGTAGCAGCACTCGCTACAAACAAGATCTCTCGGGGAGAGAGAATCTTTTTCATAGCTTCGAGCTCTTCCATCAAAGACTCGTCAAGATGCAATCGCCCTGCCGTATCGACAATTAACACATCAAAGCCCTCTTGCTTAGCTTTGTCATAAGCTTTTTTTGCTACCTCGCACGGATCTTTTTCCCCTTCTAAGAAGAAAACCGGAAGACCCAAGGAAGATCCCAAGACCTTCAACTGCTCTACAGCTGCGGGACGCTGCAAATCGCATGCTGCTAAAAGAATCTTTTTGTTCTTCTCTTCTTTCCGAATAAAGGACGCCAGTTTCGCACAGCTCGTCGTTTTCCCAGATCCTTGAAGACCGCAAACCATGACGACTGAAATCTTTCCATTTAAGTCGAGGGGCGCCTCTTCATTCCCCATCAAAGCCACTAATTCCGCATGCACAAGGTCAATAAATTGCTGACCTGGAGAGACCGACTTTAAAACGGAGCCTCCCACCACTTTTTCCTTCATTCGAAGGATAAACTGACTGACAACGCCATAATTCACATCGGCATCCAAAAGGGCAAGACGCACCTGACGAATCGCGTCTGCGATATTGTCATCCGTCAAAACCTTTTTCCCAGAAAACCCTGAAAAAAGACTTTGAAACTTTTCAGTAAGAGCGCCAAACATGCAAATACCCTTTAAACCACAGAATCATATCGGATGAATCAATTCCTTTTCAAGGAAAAAAAATCGATCTTTCCCCGACCAATCTTGAACAAGTCTCTTCATCTTCCAAACAGGGGATTTGAAAATATAATTTACATCGTCCCCTTGATTAAAGCCAATTTCTAAAAACACCCGAGCGCCAGGATTTAAAAGTGAGGGAAGATCCATTTCCAGTCGCTCGTAAAACTCAAACCCCTTCTCGCCGCCGACAAGAGCCCCTTGAGGCTCAAAATCGCGCACGGAAAGGTCCAGCGCCGCATAATCCTTTGAAGAAATATAAGGCGGGTTCACAACCACAACATCTGCCTTTTTCCCCTGAAAAGGGGTTAAAAGATCGCCCTCTAAGAGGGATACATCAACCCCATTATGATTCGCATTTTCCTTGGCAAGCGCTAAAGCGTCTGACGAAATATCAGACAAAGAAACATTCATAAAGGGATATTTTTTTTTCAAGGCAATGCCTATACACCCAGACCCTGTGCAAAGATCCCAGAGCGCAAGGGGCTCCTTTTCTCCATCCAACTGCTTTACAATATGATCGACTAAAATTTCCGTTTCTGGGCGAGGAATCAAGCCTCGGGCATCGACTCGAATCTCACACCCATAAAATTCTACAAGGCCTGTAATATACTCCAAAGGCTCTCCCAGACTCAGCCGTTTTACCCATGTGCGTAAAGGGGCTATTTCGTCCTCAGTCAAGGGGCGATCCCATTGAAGATATAAATCAATTCGTTTCACCTTAAGAGCATGTGCAAGAATTTCTTCCGCAAGGCGGCGAGGTCTATCGATATTTTTTATTTTAAAGAAATCAGAGGAGGCTTGAAAAATATCTTGGACTGTTTTCACGAAGAAAGTTTTTCCTGATAAAAATGATTGACCAGAGGAAGAGTCAAATCATCGAGATCCCCTTCCATCACCCGGTCGAGCTTATAGAGGGTGACGTTAATTCGATGATCTGTCACTCGGTTCTGTGGAAAATTGTAGGTGCGAATTCTTTCAGAGCGATCTCCGCTGCCAACCTGAGAGGATCTCGCAAGAGACATTTCAGCACTCGCTTTTCGGCGCAGCTCCTCTGTAATGCGCAAAGCGAGGATGCGCATCGCTTTTTCTTTATTTTTGTGCTGGCTCCTCTCTTCTTGACAAGCGACAATCGTCCCTGTCGGAACGTGGGTAATGCGCACAGCCGAATCGGTTCGATTGACGTGCTGACCGCCTGCCCCTGAAGCGCGATACGTGTCGATTTGTAAATCTTTTTCATCGATTTGCACTTTTTCCGTCTCGTCAGGCTCTAATAAAACAGCCATCGTGATGGCTGATGTGTGAACGCGTCCCTGTGTCTCTGTCGCTGGCACTCGCTGCACACGATGGGTGCCCCCCTCGTACTGCATCAAGCGAAAAACATTGGGGCCTGCGAGCGACATCACATATTCTTTATACCCCCCCAGCTCAGAAGGAGCTGAGGAAAGCACTTCGCATCTCCAGTTCTTGCTCGTGGCATAGTACTGGTACATACGCACACAATCAGCCACAAAAAGAGCGGCTTCATCTCCTCCTGTGCCTGCGCGAAGCTCTAAAATAATCGTCCGATGGTCGCGCGGATCAGGGGGAACAAGGAGGTTTTGCAGGGCGACCAATCCATCCTCTTTTTCCTTGTTGAGGCGAGCGATTTCTTCTCGCAATAGCCCCTGCATTTCAGGATCAGACTCCTCTTCAAGCAAAGAGAGACTCTCTGTGAGCTGCTTTTCAGCCCTTTTGCATTGATTCCAAAGATCTCTGATCTCAGAAAGATAGGAATGCTCCTGCGCTAACTGACGATATAGCTTTTGATCGGAGAAAGTAGAAGGAAGACCCAACTGATCTTCAACCTCCCTAAGGCGCACTAAAAGAGTTTCAACTTTTTCGTTCACACGATCTTCGATTTTGAACTAGACTTTGCTTTTTCTTTGCCGGCAGTTTTTTTTGCCTCTTCTTGCTTATCCTGCGCTTGCTTCACTTCCGCAGCCTTTCTTTGATATTTTTTCGCAAACTTATCCACGCGGCCTTCGGAATCGACAAATTGATTCGATTTTGTGAAAAATGGGTGGGAAGCGGAGGAAATTGGAAGTTTACAAAGAGGATATTCTTTTCCATTCAATATTTCTTTGTCTTTTGATTGTAGCGTAGTGCCGATGAGAAATTTTGTTCCGGTTGAAGAGTCGACAAACAAAACTTCTTGGTATGGAGGATGGATTTTTTCTTTCATCAAATTAACATCGCGAAAAACCGATGCTCCCTAGGGGTTAAAAGGTTAAAAACAGAGGATTTTTACGACAGCATCGCTATCCTGGAATCGCCAAACCAGCATGAGAGATATGAAAAGCATACAAAATAGTGTGAATTTAGAACAAGAAGACATTCTATTCGCAGCGAAAAAGGGACTTGTGATAAAATTTGTTGTACTTATAAGGAATTGAACCATGCCCCCCTTCCCCCTCCCCCAAATCCCCTCCTGGATGAAAGGAATTTTTCTTTTTACGATCCTAGGAACAATCACCTCCCCTTGGCTTGGAAACGTCCTCGCCCTTTCGAAAACAGGCCTCGACCACCTCTGTTTATGGGAACTTGTCACCTATCTCCTGGTCTACGCCTTTCCTTCCGACATTCTTCATCTCGCTCTCAATTTAGGTCTCATTTGGATTTTTGGAACCAACCTCGCTCTGCAAATGAGCCCAAAGGCCCTTCTATCCCTCTATTTCGGCGCCGGCTTCTTTGCGGCTCTTTGCGCTTGGAGCGTGATGATTCTTCTCCCCACAAGCACATTAAGCGGCTGCACCACATCTGTTTATGCGTTTTTGACGACGTGGGCAATTCTAAACCCAAGATCTCACATTCTTCTTTTCTTCACAGCACCCATAAAAACGCGCCATCTTGTCTTTTTTCTTATCGGAGGAAACCTTCTCATCGATTTGACTAGATCTCAATGGGTTCCTCTATCAGCCTATATTGGCGCCTGCCTTTTTGGATACTTTTTCGCACTTCTCTTTGGCAGAACGCGGAGCCTGATCCCCTTTTTAGAGCCTTTTGAAAATAAAGTTTTAAAATTCGCAGACTGGATCAGAGGTCTAAGGAAAACAAAATCGTCCCAAACAAAAATTTACGACATTAACTCGGGAGAGCCAGTCTTAAATGACGAACAGTTTATGGACACGATGCTGGCAAAAATTTCTCTTCACGGAGAGAGCAAACTCAGCCGTGAAGAAAAAGAAAGGATGCAAAAAATTTCTCAGAAACTAAAGAGCCACTAGAGCCGCTTGCATTGCCTGAAATCCATGAAGCACCCCTTCTTCATAGCGAAAACCTGGGTGTCCTTCGAGCTCAGGAAAATCATAAGGCTGCAAGATATCATCTTCAGTCGCCCGAGGAAGAGTTTGACGCGCAGCTTTCAGCAAGACCCTCTTTTGTCCTTCAATCATCTCGTTGAGCAGCAGCTCCATTCTTTTTTCCATTGCGAATCCTCACATGTTTAAAAAAATCTTTCATAAGCTCTGCCGCCTCTTCCTCTAAAACCCTGCCGACAACCTCAATCGTGTGAATCGGGTGATTTTGAGAAAAAAGATCGACCCAGCTTCCATTGGCGCCGACTCTAGAATCTGGCGCTCCCCAGACAACTCTTTCCACTCGCGCAGCGAAAAGAGCCCCCGCGCACATGGCACAAGGCTCTAAGGTGCAATAGAGCGTGGTCTTTGCAAGACGCCAATTGCCCAAAGCCGATGCGCCCGCAGTGATGCAAAGCATTTCTGCATGCGCTGTCGCATCTTGCAGAAGCTCTACTTGGTTATGGCCGCGCGCCACAACGCGATCCTCCCTCACCAAAACAGCGCCAATAGGCACCTCTCCTGCGAGCTTTGCCTTTTGCGCTTCCTTGAGAGCCTCTCGCATAAAGTGAAAATCTCGATCCACTAACGCCTTAATTCTTCAATTTGTTTTTGAAGGGAGCGAATCTGTTTTTTTAAAGCCTCTACATCGGTCGTATATTTCTTCATCACTCCCGCGATTTTACCCTCATACTTCTCATGCAAACGCGCCAGTTCGCGCTGATAAGCTTCCGCCGTTTGAGCTCCCTTGCGAGTCTCTTCCGCCCCCTTTTCTTGGGCCTCTAACCGAGCCTCCTCTTCTTGAGCGGCCACGCGAAGGCGCGCAAAAACCCCCTCTGGAAAGACGACTCCATTGAGCACAGAAAAAAGATACACGGGCAAAGCGCCAAATTTTTGTGCCACACCTTCAAGAATTTCCTCACTTTGCGCTTCACTCAAACTCTCGATTGCACTGTAATTTTGAGAAATCTGCCCCAAACGCTCAGCAAAGTGAGAATAAATATCTCCATGCTTAAACACCCAGCGGTTGACGACCCACTCAGAGAGCTCCTGATCTCCTGCCAAAAGATCTTTTGCATAGGCATCAAAAATTTCTTCCAATGTGAGCCGATGCACGGAGCGATTACCAAAGTGAGCCTTGATAAATCCTGGCTTCGCAGGAAGATGATCCGTCTTTATGTCTTTTTTAATAGCATTGAGAACAACCCCAATCCAAGGCTGTATAGTTTCAAATTGATTCTTCATAAAAAATTCCTTTTTCAATTTCTTCAGAGCATACCATTCGAATCGCAAAAAGGCAATGGGCTTGAACATTTATGGCAAATCTGCTACAATTCGTGTATTGACTTAAACACTTAATCGGAGAAACTCCTCGATGTCTTTAGACAAAGGTACCAAGGAAGAAATTACTAAAAAATTTCAGTTGCACGAGAAGGACACAGGCTCTGCCGATGTCCAGATCGCTATTTTAACTGAAAGAATCGCTGAACTCACAGAGCATTTGAAAATTGCTCCAAAAGATCATAGTTCAAGACTTGCTCTCCTAAAACTCGTTGGTCAAAGGAGAAAGCTACTTGATTACCTCAACTCTACGGACACCAAGCGTTATCAAACCTTGATCGTTCGACTCAACCTCAGAAAATAAAAAGACTCTCGTACAACTCTCTAAGCACTTCATACAGTGGCTAGAGAGTTGTGCGAAATTCTTTCGCTAGACCCAAGACTTCAGTTCCCTTGAATATATTCCCTCTTGAACTCTAAACCCATTTATCCTACGCTTGGTCTCGTCATTAAATGGAGAAACGCAAAGATGCTACACCAAGAAACTCTCACAGTCCATGTTGGAAAAAAGACACTTACCTTTGAAACAGGCAAAGTCGCGAGACAGGCCAATGGCTCTGTCTTGGTTCGCTGCGGAGAAACAATCGTATTCTCATCCGCTTGCGCCTCTGCGACTGCGGGAGAAGGCATTGATTTCCTCCCTTTAAGAGTTGATTACCAAGAAAAATTTTCCTCCGCAGGGAGAACGGCTGGAGGATTTCTGAAGAGAGAAGGGCGCCCTTCCGAAAAAGAAATCCTCACCTCGCGCCTCATCGATCGCCCCCTTCGTCCCATGTTTGAAGAAGGGTATCATAATGAAGTCCAATTGCTCTCTTATGTGTTTTCCTATGATGGCACACACACACCTGATATTCTTGCAATTTGCGCCGCTTCCGCCGCGTTAACGCTCTCTGACATCCCTCTCATAAAACCGATTGGCGCTGTCCGCATGGGACTGATCGATAAGGAATTCATCATCAATCCATCCGTTGAAGAGCTAAAAGTCTCTACGCTCGATCTCGTACTAGCTGGAACGGAAGATGCTATCTTAATGATCGAAGGATTTTGTGACTTTCTCACAGAGGCGCAAGTCTTGGAAGCCATCGAAAAAGGACACGTCGCGATTTCCCATCTTTGCAAGGAGCTGGCGACTTGGCGCGAAAAAATCGGCAAGCCAAAGAAGAGAGACACCCTGAGAACCATTCCAGCAACGGTGACGCATGCAGTTCACACTGCCGCGAAAGATCTTCTCGAGTCTGCTTTCAAAATCTCCTCTAAACAAGAAAGAGAAATCGTGCTCTCTGAAATCCAGGCGACTGTATTAAAAAACCTTCTTCCAGCAGGCGCAGAAGGTCCCCAAGCCAAAACAGATATTTTAATGGCTTATAAAAATCTACAGTCCTCTCTCATGAGAAAAATGATTTTAAAAGAAAAGCGGCGCATCGATGGTCGCTCATTCAAAGAGATCCGGGCGATCTATATTGAACCGTCTTTTCTTCCAAGAACGCATGGCAGTGTCCTATTTACTCGAGGAGAAACGCAGACACTCGCCGTTTGCACTCTCGGCGGAGAGAATACAGCGCAGCGCTACGAGGACCTTAACGGCGATGGGTTTGCTAGGTTCTATTTACAATATTTTTTCCCCCCATTTTCTGTCGGAGAAGTAGGGCGTATAGGCTCTGCGGGACGACGAGAAATTGGACATGGAAAGCTCGCAGAAAGAGCGCTTGCAAAAACATTACCGCCTCAAGAAAAATTCCCCTACGTAATTCGTATTGAATCGAATATTACAGAATCGAACGGATCTTCCTCCATGGCCTCTGTATGTGGCGGCTGTCTTGCAATGATGGATGCCGGGGTGCCGATTCAACGCCCTGTCGCTGGGATTGCGATGGGTCTTGTTTTGGAAGGGGGCGAGCATGCAATTTTAAGCGATATCCTTGGCGCAGAAGATGCTCTTGGCGACATGGATTTCAAGATTACTGGAGATGCCGAGGGAATCACCGCGTTCCAAATGGACATTAAGGTCGAAGGAATTACCCATAAGATCATGAAAGAGGCGCTTCACCAAGCGAAAGAGGGGCGCACGCACATTTTGCAAAAAATGCTCTCGATCTGCCCAAAATCGAAGGAAGAGATGTCGAGCTACGCGCCTCGCATTGAGACGATCCAAGTCAAGCCCAGCAAAATTGGCGTCATCATCGGCCCTGGCGGAAAGCAAATCCGAGCAATTACTGAAGAGACGGGAGCGCAAATCGATATCAGTGACAGCGGGCTTGTCAGTATTTCTGCCAATAACGGAGAATCGATGGCGCGAGCGAAAGCGATTATTGTCAATTTAACCTCCGAGGTCGAAATTGGGAAAATATACAATGGGCGCATTACCTCTGCGATGCCTTTTGGGTACTTTGTAGAGATTTTTGGGAAAGAGGGCCTTTGCCATATTTCTGAGATCTCCAATCAAAGATACCAAACCATTCAAGAAGCTCCTTTCAAAGAGGGAGACAGACTCGATGTAAAAGTATTGGATATCAATGATCGAGGGCAAATTAAGCTCAGTCATCGAGCGGTGACGGAAACGAATCAAGGGCCTCACCGTTAAAGGAGAAGACGTTTCATGCAACGCACCTTAGCGAAAGATTTGTTTCAGCATGTGGAAAAAAAAGTATGGGTGCGCGGGTGGTTGAATAACCTTCGCGCCTTTGGAAAGCTTTCTTTTCTTCTTTTGCGCGATCGCAGTGGCTTGATTCAGATCGTCATTGAGAATAAAGAGGAGCAGACAAAGGTTGCGTCTCTTCAGCCTGGATCGATTCTTTCTGTGGAAGGTTTTGTAAAATCATCCACGGCAGCCTATCGCGTTGAAATGATCGACCCTCAGATTCGCGTAGAAAACGGGATCCAAGAAGTTTGTCCGATCGAATATTACAAGCCAGAGATCCATTCGGATTTGGAGTTTATTCTCGATCATCGACCCATGGCTTTGAGGCATCGGCAAATCCAAGCAGTTTTTAAAATCCAAGCCGAGATCACCCATGCATTCAGGCTCTACATGCATGACACAGTGGAAGCCACTGAATATTTTGCACCGAATATCATCGGAGCCTCTTCTGAGGGAGGCTCTGAATTTTTTAATGTCGATTATTTTGGATTTACAGCGACCCTTGCTCAAAGCAGCCAGCTGTATAAGCAAATGATGGTAGGCGTAAACGAGCGCGTTTTTGCCTTAATGCCTTTTTTTCGTGCAGAGCCCTCGCAAACAACAAGGCATCTTTCAGAAGGGAAGCAATTTGAATTTGAAATGGGCTTTTTCAATCATTGGCACGACATCCTCGATATTCAGGAAGGGTGCATTAAATTCATTCTCCAATATCTTCACACGCATGCAAAAGCGGAAATTGAGACACTCAAGGGGTCTATTGTCAAAGCTCCAGCGGACGTCCCCTTTCCTCGTATCTCCTTTGCAGAAGCGCAGCAAATTTTTTATGACAGAACGGGCATCGATGAGAGGAGCGAGCCAGATCTGAGTCCTGCGGCCGAGCGCGAACTGTGCGCATGGTCTGCGGAAACACACGGAACGGATCTCGTGTTCATTCTCGATTGGCATACGACAAAACGCCCCTTTTATGCTTGTCCAAGCGAAAATAAGCCAGGCCTTACCAATACATTCGATTTGCTTTGTGCTGGGACGGAGATTACTTCTGGAGGGCAAAGACGCCATACATACGCTTCGATGGTGGAGGGGCTTCACGCCAAAGGGATGAACCCTGCAAATTTTGAAGATTATCTGAGCATTTTTAAGTATGGAATGCCTCCACACGGAGGGTTTGGCATGGGGCTCGAGCGCATTACAATGACTCTGCTCAAGCTCAAAAACATCCGTGAAGCTTCTCTATTCCCTTCCGATACAAAGCGGATCGCGGGCAATCGGATGAAGGCGCACATTTTTTTTGGCGGAGAAAATATACGCAATGAAATGATCCGTTTGGCGCATAAAAAAGGAATTCCCTTCGAGCACAAGATTCATGAGGCCACACACACTTCAGAAGAGTCTTCTCAGTCTCGTGAAACGCGCAAAGAAGAGGGGGTCAAGGCCCTGATTCTTCGAGGCAAGCAATCGAAGAAAAATTTTCAATTTAATATCCCTTCTCATCTCAAGCTCGATATGAAATCTGTGGCGGAGATCGTGGGAGAAAAATGTGAGTTTGAAGACCCTGCAGTCCTCTTAGAGCGTTATGGCTTGGTCGTTGGCGGCATTCCCCCTTTTGGATTCTTATTGAATCTCGATACCTACTTTGACGAGGAGATTCTTCAAGAGCCTAGAGCGGCGTTTAACTGCGGTCTACTGACAGAGTCGATGATCATGCAATCGAAGGATCTAGTCGCTTTAGTGGAGCCAAAATTTGGGAAATTCACAAAGCCTGCATAGTTTCTTATGGAACGATCGCCTCATCTTGTCCGAGCTAAAGAACGTTGGAAACAATTTCTGCTTCCTGGCGATGGGGTGATCGATGCGACTTGTGGCAATGGACACGACACTCTTTTCCTAGCCACTCTTCCCCTCTCGTATCTTGTGGCTTTTGATATACAAAAAGAGGCCATCGAACAAACGCAAAACAGACTCAAGCAGCAACTCAGCGTGAGCGATCTGGCCATTGTGACCCTGTTTCATAGGTCGCATGAGGATTTTTCTAACATGCCCCCACAACCAAAACCCCCGCGGCTCATCGTTTACAACCTAGGGTACCTTCCTGGGGGAGATAAAACGGTTACGACAAGGGCAGAATCAACGCGAAACAGCGTAAATTCCGCACTCTCTTTCATTCATCCAGAAGGGGCTCTTTCGATCACTTGCTATCCAGGCCATCCCGAGGGGAGGCACGAAAAAGAACTTCTTCTCGATTTTCTCGCGAATCTTTCTCCAACACAATGGAAAATTTCGCATGATGAATGGAATCAACGCCCCGACTCCCCGAGTCTTCTCTGGGTGCAGGGAATTCGTTTTTGACAATTTTCAAGGAGACCTGATAAACTCTTCAGTAAACCTCACCCCAGGAA
>CAIPFQ010000232.1 GCA_903864395.1 uncultured Chlamydiae bacterium
CCGATCTCATTTTTATAAGTGCCGAAGAAGAGGGGCTGCGCATAGATAAACTTCTTGCTACCCGATTTCCCGAATATTCGCGCACATACTTTCAAAATATTATTGATCAAGGCTGCGTTCTCCTCAATGGAGATCCTGTAGTCAAACGGATAATTCCTGAAGAAGGGGACGAAATTGAAATTTGTTTTCAAGCGATCCCGGGGCCTTCTTTGCAGCCAGAGGCAATTCCTTTAGATATTATTTATGAAGACGACCACCTTCTCGCGATCAATAAGCCGCCTGGAATGGTCACCCACCCAGCCCCTGGCCACTGGTCGGGAACTTTTGTTAACGCTTTAATCGGTCATTGCAATGGGGTGGTTCCTAGCAGTGACCCCTTGCGCCCAGGGATCGTACATCGCTTAGACAAAAACACTTCTGGAATTCTTATTGCGGCAAAAACGCTCGCAGCGCATCAAAAACTCATCGAGATGTTTGCCTCTCGCTCCATTCAAAAGCTTTATCTCGCCATCTGCTGTGGAAGGCCGTTAGTGGGCACCATCTCAGCTCCTATTGGGCGCCATCCCGTCCATCGCAAGGAGATGGCGGTGCTCAGCGATGGGCGAGAAGCGAAAAGCGAAATTCACCTTGCCGCTTTTAACGACAAGTTCAGCCTAGTTCTCGTCCGTCCTTTGACAGGACGAACGCATCAAATTCGGGTTCACCTAAAGCACATCGGCTGTCCGATTCTCGGCGATACGCTTTATGGTCATGCGAAAACCAATCAAATGTTTGAAGCCCCAAGACAACTCCTTCACGCCTATCGCCTAAACTTCGAACACCCAATCACAGGAATCCCTTTAAAACTTTCTGCCCCTATCCCAGAAGACCTTCAGCTTTGGATGCGCAAGCTTTGTGGTCCCTCTCTTTGCGCATCGAGCTTAGGGCTCGTAAGCAAGTAAATGTTGCGTTTCCGCAAAGCCAGCGCTTCAGATTTGCACCAGGCAACGCTAGCGGCGAAGCCAAGCCATGTGCCTGCACATGGTCAATGCAGCCGGGTGCAAAGGTGAAGATGCTGGCGCAGCGGAAATGTAACAGGTATTTGCTTACGAGCCCTTAGGGGCTGTAGGGTAGAGAATTAGGGCGGAGCACTAGTTTCCTTGAGTATAAAGGACGAATTGTTTAAGATGATCGTCAGAACAGACCTGTTTTTTATAGAATCGAACGAACCCCAGAGGGATTATGAAAGAATTTGTTGAATATATCGTTAAAAATCTAGTTGATCACCCAGATCAAGTACGTATCAATGAAATTGGGGGCACTCATACCCTTATCATCGAGCTTGCTGTTGAAAAATCCGATATTGGTAAAATTATCGGCAAGAAAGGAAAAACCATCAATGCCATCCGAACACTTTTGATGTCTGTTGCAAGCCGCAATGGCCTTCGCGTGAACCTTGAGATCATTGAAGAAGAAAAAGACGAAGAAGACGGCGACGCACAACCGGAATAATGCGTTCAAGCCTCGCTTGAGTCAGAAAGCGAGGCTTCCGCTAAAAATTTTTTCCACAGGCCCCGAGAGGCACATGCGCCCCTCGTTTTTCCATACGTTTAAAGCACCACCAGGAAACTGAAGAGCCATTGGTTTTTCGACACCGTATAAGTGCTGCAAAGCCACGGCAACAGCGACAGCTCCCGTGCCACAGGCCAGAGTTTCTCCTTCCACCCCTTTTTCAAAGGTGCGCACCGCAATATTTCCTTTGAGGGCGTAAGTCACAAAGTTCACATTCGCATTGAATTGGTGTCGCAAAAGGCTTCCAAGGCGAGCTATATCCACGGAGGCGACATCGGGAACGAACTGCACTACATGCGGCGCTCCTGTCTCAAGAAAATGGACAACGCCATGTTCCGTTTTTATCTTCCAGAGCCTTTTTTCAGGCAATCCCATATCCACCACAGGGAGTCCCTCAGAA
>CAIPFQ010000233.1 GCA_903864395.1 uncultured Chlamydiae bacterium
CCTCTGTCCTCAGCAATCGCTTCAATCTCGGCAGAAATCACTTCAAACGAAAGGCCTGGCGACATCTCTCCATTAATGAAAACAGCAGGAACTCTCACGTTGCTCCCCATATCCCTCTTAGCCACTTTCCAGTTTTCTTTCAGCGAAGCATCGTATCGTCCTATTTGAATATCTTGCACAAACGCATCTTGATCGAGCCCCTCTACTTTTGTTCCTAAATGAAACAGGTCTGCCTCGCTGAATTTATGATGGGAAAAATGGATAAAAACAGCCTCTATGAAAGAAAAACAAGAATCGGGGACACGGTGAAATACGGATAGAACCCCATTGGCCACCTTTTTTGATGATTCTGTCAGGGCAATCGGAATAACAGCACAAGAGGCTCTGCCTGAATCAATATAAGCGGAGCGAATCTGTGGAAAAGTGCCCAACCCAAAGCGGGCGCAGCTCGGGCAAAGAAAATCCTCAAAAATGACTAATTTAAGAAGGGCATCTTCACTGCCCAAAAAAGGAAATTGCTGAGTTTCCACTGCGACCAACGGCAAAGGAGCTCCTCGTCGAACTAAAAAAGTAGCTCCTAAAGAAGCGCAAAAAACTAAAAATGTCGCTAAAACAAAGACTTTTTTCCAACGTCTCATGCTTGAGCCATAATGCCTGCGCTTTATTTTATTCAATAAAATTCAGTCATAAGCTCAAAAAGAACGAAGAGGACAAGGATCCAAAGAAAAAACTTTCCTCCGCCGACTTGTTCCGTCCATCGATCTAAACGGGGCTTGCGATAGCGCGCCTGATAACACACCAAGACAGGAAACAGACCGAGAAGAAGAGCGCACCCAATCCCCCCTGCCATCGAGAGCGCTTTCAAAAAAAGCGATGGATAAACGAGGGTGATTGCAAAAGGGGGCAAAAATGTTAAGGCCGCAATTTTCAAACGACTCCACCCTTTTTTCGCCCAGCCGAGACCATCGGCTAAAAAATCAAAGAGTCCGAGCGTTACGCCTAAAAACGAGGTCGCCACGGCAAAAAAAGCAAAAGCTTGACTGATAGGAACGATCTTGTGAGCTCCTAAATACGCTTGCAGAGGGACTACAGCGCTAAGTCCCAACCGATGCGCCGCAAAGAGCCCTTGAGGGCCCTCAAAGGGCACTGCGCCCAAAATTAAAACCTCCCAAAGGATATAAATCAAAAACGCCAACCCTGTTCCTAAAAGAATCGCGAGGCGCACAAGCTTAGCCTCTCTTTTCAGATAAGAGATCAGCGAAGGGATGATTCCATGAAAACTAAAAGAGGTAAAGATCACTGGCAAAGCCAAAAAAGAGCCACTCCATTGCATCCTTTCGAGAAAGGAGGTCTGAACTAAGGGAATGCAGAGCCAGACAAAGGCAAAATAAGACCCCCCTAAGCCCAGCATCATCCAGCTATTGATCCGATCGACGATTTTTGCTCCCGCGTACACGCAAGGAGCAAAGAGGGTGAGAAACAACCCTACGGCACAAGAACTAGAAATCCAATTCTCTCCGATCCAACTTCTCAAGAGGGCGCCTCCGACAGAAAGATAAGCGACGCTAAGGCAATAAAACAAAAAGAGATAAAGAATCCAAGCGCATACTTTTCCTGTTTTTCCCAAATACGTCTCCGCCATCGTAGCGAGATTGGCTCCAGGGGGAAGGTGAAGACACGCTTCGAGAAACAAGAAACCTGTCGAGGTCATGAACGCCCAGCAAAGAAAACACATGCAGAGAGCCGGCAGAAAGCCACCTATGGCCGTTACCACGGGCAAAGCGAGCATCCCAGCGCCAATGGTTGTCCCTGCAACAAGGAGAATTCCGCCAACAAGTCTTCCTAGCATAGGAGGCTATGATATGTGATCTCGGGTCTTTTTTGCAAGACGGTTGACTTTTACCAAATCGATTCGGTATTCTAGAGTTCTAATTTATATAAACTGCAACAAACCGAGTCCATCTCTCGTGAACCCAGAAATTTACACTGTAGAGCACCATAAAATCCCCCCAGAAAAAATAGACCAAGACGCTTTTTACGTCATAGAAAAATTGCGTCAATCGGGGCATAAGGCCTATCTTGTCGGCGGAGGAGTGAGAGATCTTTTGTTGAACGTTCAACCCAAAGATTTTGATGTCTCTACCTCTGCCTCTCCCGAAGAAATTCGCCGTGTTTTTCGCAACGCGATTTTAATCGGTCGCAGGTTTCGCCTAGCTCACGTCCGCTTTGGCCGCAAGGTCATCGAAGTTTCGACCTTCCGCTCGGGCGATACGGAATCCAACGAACTGATCGTGCGCGACAATGAATGGGGCAGCGAAGAAGAAGATGTCATGCGCAGAGACTTTACAATCAACGGTCTTTTTTACGATCCCCATCGAGAGCTTGTGATCGACTATGTGGAAGGGTACCGAGACCTAGAAAGAAAACTTTTAAGGACCATCGGGCAACCTGATCTTCGCTTTGCCCAAGACCCTGTCCGTATGATTCGACTGATCAAGTTCTGCGCTCGGTTTCAACTTGAAATAGAGCCTACGACCTTCGAAGCCCTTTTAAGCTGCCGCCAAGAAATTATCAAAAGTTCCTCCGCGCGTGTTTTAGAAGAGCTGCTGCGCATGCTTGAATCGGGATCTTCCAAAAAATTCTTCCATCTTTTGCAAGAATACGGTCTTATTATGCCTCTGCTTCCTGAGCTGGCCTATTTTTTAAAAAATAAAGACCTCGATTCTGCGAATTTTGACCTTTTGAGTGCTATCGATCAAGAAGTTCTAAAAAGAGAGCAACCTCCCATGGACCGAGCCATTCTTCTCGCAGCCCTGCTGTTCCCCCTCTTCGATCAGTACCTCAAGGAGAGTTTGCGATCTGGAGAAAAAGCACCTCATCTTGGGCAAATTGGAACCGCCGCGCTCCACGTCATTGACTGCGTGTTTTCCCCCTTTTTCGCGCTGCCGAGGCGTCTGCGCGGTGTCACGGCGTTTGTCCTTGCCTCGCAATATCGATTTACGCCTCTTGGAGAGTCTTTGGGAGACAAGATAGAGCGCAAACTGCGACTTCCAAAAGATCTGCTGACCCCCTTTGCCCTTCGGCTTTTTAAATGTCGATCGATTGCAACCCCCGCTCTCGCCCCCCTCTATACCCTTTGGGTAGAAAAAGCTCTCTACTCAGCAGAGGCGGATCATTCTTTAGAAACATCGACAGCCATTCACGAAGAGCGAGAAAAATTCCGCCGTCCGAGAAGACAGAGACATTGATGCAAGCACAAGAAATCGCAGTATCTTCTGGGGTTTCTCTCTTTCATGTCGGCCCTCCGCTAGCTCTAGGGCCTCTCCCCTCTTTTTTCTATTTTTCTTTATCTGGCTCTGATTCTTTAACCAAAGATCCATTCAATCAGCCTGTGCAATTTTTGCAAGGAGCGAAGATGCGCGTTTTTTCTATGACGCTCCCTGGGCATGAAGAGGGACTCTCTCCGCATGATGCCCTGCAACTATGGGCGCGCAAAATGGAAGGAGGCCTCGATCCGCTTGGCACTTTTTTAAACGAGGTGGCTCTCGCAGTTGATTTTGCCGTGAAGGAAAAATGTATAGACCCAACGAGAATGGGGATCGGAGGCCTTTCTCGCGGGGCCCTTTTTGCAGCACACGCAGCGGCAAGAGATCCGCGGTTTCGTTTTTTGCTGGGGTTTGCCCCCCTCACACAGCTGTCTTTCACAAAAGAGTTTGCTGGGATGCAAAATCTTCCCTGTGTTAAAAATTTCGACATCCAAAATCTTGCGCCAAAGCTCTCTGAGCGCTCGACCCGATTTTATATTGGCAATCGAGATACCCGCGTAGGGACTCGCGCTTGCGTGGATGTCATCCTCGCTTTCGCTGAAGATGCGTATGCAAAAAAAATTCACAGCCCTCTTGCAGAGTGCATCATTACTCCTTCTATTGGAAGAGATGGGCATGGCACGTCGCCTGAAGTTTTTAGACAAGGCTCTGAGTGGATAAAACAATGTCTCCTACCCTCTTCATCATAGCGGCTGAAGCCAGCGGCGATCTTCATGGAGCCAAGCTCATCGAAGAGCTGCTCAAAGAGCGCCCGACCTTAAACATTGTGGCCGTCGCAGGGCCCCGGATGCGCGCCTTGCCCATTGAAACTTTATTTCCCATGGAAAATTTTCAAGTCATGGGCTTTCTCGATGTGCTCGTCGCTCTGCCGCGTCTAACAAAATATTTTTTCTCTCTTCGTTCCTCTATTCTTTCTTTACGCCCTGAGGCTCTCGTCTGTATTGACTATCCGGGTTTCAATCTACGGCTCGCCGCTTCTTTGCGAAAAAAGGGGTTTTCTGGAAAATTGATTCATTATATCTGCCCAACGGTTTGGGCTTGGGGGAAAAAAAGAATTCCAAAAATGGAAAAA
>CAIPFQ010000234.1 GCA_903864395.1 uncultured Chlamydiae bacterium
CGAACTGGGCGATCTCTTTGCGAAATGTCATCGTGACATCTCCGATGCCTCCATGGCGATTTTTAGCGACAATGACCTCTGCAAGACCTGGTTTATCGTGCGGATCATAGTATTCTCTGCGCAAAAGAAACATGACGACATCGGCGTCTTGTTCCAAACTGCCCGATTCGCGTAAATCGCTCATCATGGGGCGATGTCCTTGGCGCTCTTCTACTTTTCTGGAAAGCTGCGCTGCGCAAAGAATAGGGATGTTGAGCTCTCTTGCGAGATTTTTTAGAGTGCGCGAAATTTCCGCAATTTCGACCTGTCGATTTTCTTGCGAGCGCAAATTGCCAGAGCCTGTGATGAGCTGCAAATAATCAATCACGAGAAAGCCAATGTTATGCGTCTCTTTCATTCGGCGCGCTCTTGCGCGGATATCGGTGATTTTTAATCCGGGCTGATCGTCGATGATCATCGTATGCTTTTGCATTTTATTCACAGCGCCGACAATTCTTTGATACTCTTCACCGCTTAAAGACCCTGTGTGGATTTTTTCTGAAGCGGTTTCTGCCTGGGAACAGATCATGCGGTGCAAAAGCTGGGTCGCGCTCATTTCAAGAGAAAAAACAGCCACGGGAATGTTGTTGCGAAAACAAATGTTTTCGGCAATCGATGTAAGAAGGGCTGTTTTCCCCATTGCAGGCCTTGCAGCGAGAATCATGAGGTTGGAAGGGTTAAAGCCACCTAGCATCCGATCGAGATCAATGAAATGTGTTGGAATGCCTGTTGTTACTGGTGCATTCGGATCTCGCTTTAAATATTTATCCTGGCGCTCTTGCAATTCTTTGAGAAAGGGCATTTTTGATTCTGCTTTCGTGCCACTCAAAAGATCTTTGACCATGACGCCCACGCCTTGGTTATTGGCTTGCGAGATGTTGAAAAAATAGCTTTGGGCTGAGTCGAGTGCTTGCGAAACATCGCCAGGCTCATCGAGGGCTGTTTTTTCAATTTTTTGAGAGGCGTTGATCATCTGGCGAAGCACTGACTTATCGCGGATGATATTTACATATTCTTCAATGTAGGCGGAGGTGCCAGCATACTGAGCGAGCGATGTAAGATAGCTGACCCCGCCGATGGCATCGAGTTTATTTTGTCTTTTAAGCTCTTCGCTGACGAGGTGAATGTCCGCGGGTTTGTCGGAGCAGTACGCCCATTTTAGCACATTGAAAATGGTTTGATGCTCGGTATAGTAAAAATCCAATTCGAAAAGGCTGTCGGCTGCGATATTGAGCCCATTGACACTTGTCAGCATGCAGCCCAAGACCATCATCTCAGATTCTTTGGAGTTTGGGGGCGTGCGCATTTTTTTGTCTGTTTCAGCCATATACGATTATACTAACGCCAAAAACATTGAAAAGCAACTGCCCTTCATGAAGGGGACAGGGCACAGGAAATCAGAACAATTTTTTGACTGTGAGGTAAAAATTCTGTAATGTATCTGCTTAAAATTATAGGCAGGGTATATGACAGGCAAAAAAGGGGAAATTCCCTTACACGTAAGAGAAGGACAAAAACAGTTTC
>CAIPFQ010000235.1 GCA_903864395.1 uncultured Chlamydiae bacterium
GGCTATTTCCACAATTCCGACACCGACTCGGGAAACGGAGTCTTCAACAGTCGTCGTGGAATCAGTGAATCCATCAGGAGCGAATGTCGGAATTATGAAAATAGCCGTGAAGACAAGACTCGAAAAGTCCTTCACTGCGCTTGATACCGTAGCTAAAGCAGCTAACTGCACAGACAAACAAAAGAAAAAGCTAGAAAAAGCCAAGGGATCATTGGGATCTATGATTGCAATTCTTGTTTTTTTCTTTTCCTTTCTCGCATTGACGATCAAGTCTATGGGATTAGATGAGTCAAGTGAAAAATTATTCGAAAAACTTGTTGCGATAGCATACTTAAGACTATGCTTACATAGAGATAAAAAGAAGAGAAAAAAGGAGGGTATAAACGCTGCCATACAAAGGCAGGAAAGGGAGCTCGAGGACAATCCTTTGTGGGGACAGGTAAGCTGCTCTATGCAAACTGAGTGGTGGCGCAGGGCATTAGAATGCGCACAGGTATTTCAGCGCTCCAGTTCATGTGTGGAGGGTAGAAATGGACAGTTGTCATTAAAGTTTCATGCTTTTCGAAGACTGAATGAGCGTACTCTAAAAGTCTTAACGGTGTTGCATAATTTTTTTATAAAAAGAGCAGACGGCACCACGGCGGCAGAGAGATTTTTTGAGCAACAGCCCAAGGATTTGTTCACATGGTTATTAGACAAAGTGGAATTGCCAAGACCTAGGGCAAAGCATAGAAAACGAGCAAAAACGGGCTTACAAAACCAGGCGGCTTAGGCGACCCACTGCACGAAATTAAACCAATAGCCCACTTCTTCTGGCTCGTAAAGAATCCAGATTAAATCTGAACGTTGTCTGCGGGACGATTGGTTTTGACATAATATCCTCCTTATTTTTTCGGATAGATCCAAAAGTATCCAATTGATCGATTTTACTATAACTACAGACTTTTTTTAATTTTTTAAAGAAAGCAGATAGTGTTTTAGACGAAAGGCATTTTGATAAGATGATCGATTTTTGACCATTATTCCAATAGAGAGGAAGTTGCATTTTGAAAAAAATCAGAGGTGAGAGAGAAAATTTTCTCCAGAGAGAATGCGAATTCCGTCTTCCTCTCTTCTGCTCTTGCACCACCTGAATCGAAGGGATTCTGTATTTTTCTGAAAAATAGCGAAGAGAGGGACTTACTGAGGACTCGGCATATTTCGCCTCAATGGCACTTTTAATTTTGCCATCGCACACAAGAGCGAAGTCAACTTCTTGCTTTTCCTTTGTGCGCAAATAATGGAGTGAAAAACTTTGTGCCTCGTAGTCAACGCGGGCATAAACGTGTTTGAGTAAGCAAAAGGCCAAAAAATTTTCAAATTTTATCCCAGCGTCCCCAAGAACCAGCCCCTGATCGAAAAAATAAATTTTCGGCTCCCTCAATAGACCTCGTGCAATATTTTTAGAGTGAGGTGTCACCCGAAAGACAATGTAGAGCACCTCTAAAATTTGAATGTATTTTTTCACCGTGTTGGGAGAAATGCCAATATCAACAGACAGCGATTGGTACGAGATAGGAGATCCGACTCTAGATCTCAAAAGCTCAAAAAGCAACTGAATGGCTCTGAGATTTTGAATGGGCTCAAAATCCAACACATCGCCTCGCATTAAGCTATCGACATATTGCAAGCGCCACCTTTGTGCATCAACAGCAGTTTCTGAGAGAAACGGTTCGGGGAATCCTCCGCGCTCTAAAAAACGCTCTAGCGTATAAGAATATTCAACTTTTGTACATTCCGCAGGAGACAGGGGCAACAGGCGATGCAAAAAAAAACTTTCTGCCAAGGAGTCACCCACTTGTTTAAAAATTTCAAGACGTGCGCTTCCTGTAACTAAAATTTTCTGGTGCGCCAATTTTGTATCGAAAACACCCTTTAGATAATTTTTCCACTTTGGCATTTTATGAATTTCATCGAGGATAATCAGCTCACTAGAAGAGAGCCAATGTTCTTTTTGAATGATCTTGCGATCCTCTAGGCGATCATAGTTGAGATACACGCAAGAGCTAAATCGCTCTCCGATTTGTTTTGCAAGCGTCGTTTTTCCCGATTGTCTCGGTCCCGAGAGAAAAACCATTTTTTTCCCTAGGTCGCATACGATGGCTTCTGTCTGGAATCGTTTCATATTGACTATTTCGCAAGGCTCTGCGAATTCGTCATAATGACCTCAATGTCTCCCTTCTAGCTCTTTTTAGCCCCACCTGTCAGTTGTTTGAGCAGCTTCCCTTAACACTCTGAGTTTCTGGTCGATTGCTCAATGGATCTTCATCCTCATATTTCACGTTAGTGTCATAGGTTTTTAGGAATCTATCATAAGCCTCTAAAGCTTCTAACTTATTCCAAATCGTAGAGTCCTTTCTAGATTCTTTAATGCCGTGACAGATCGCCCCGAGAGACAATAATGTTCCGTTCTTACCCTTTGCGTATTTCATCAAATACGCAGCGATGATCGTCGCGGAGCGTCCAACACCCGCACGGCAATGGACTAACACGCTCTTCTTTTCGTTCAGTTGTGTATTTATCCAATCAGCACCTTCGTCCATCCCTTTTGGAGACAAAAGGGTGTGGTCTTCACTTTCGATCCAATTGTACTCTATCCCCATACTCCGCCAATCTGGGCTTCTAAAAGGAACTGACAACCCATAGGCCTTTCTTTCCCACCGTTCATTGACAGACAATACAGCTCCTATGCCTTCCACGTCATATCGAAGGCGATTCGGTAAAGACCCTAAGAAGATTTTTCCACAACCCATATCTTTTTTCCATTCTGTAATTATAATTTCATCTCGAGTCTTGGATTTACAAAGCCGGCAAAGCGCACTAATTTCAAACTCAATCGTTCCTGGAAGAGGCATCTGAACACAGGCTAAAGCAGCGCAAAGCACTGGAACGGAGATGCCTATAAGGATCTTAGCCGTTAAGAGAGACACGCTTAAGGCGGAAGCGACCCACCCCACAGGATTGGAGGCAAACACAAAGACGGCGCCAAAGACCACCCCTGTAAGAATCACCGCCCTAAATAGCTTAGATCGAGCCAACCCTTTAATCACTTCGTAAGTTAAGCTAGAATTAGAACCTATGTTATTACTCATATACGAATATTACATGACAAAATACAATAAAAAGCAAATAGATGTTCGCAACAAATTTAAAAAAAGCTTTGCGTATACAACCTAGAATGTCTTGTAAAAAAAACGAAATTCCTCTAAAATTCATTCAGGAAAACCCCCTAAGGAAAACCATGTTCGGATTGCTAAAGAAATTATTTGGAACCCATCAATCCCGTCTCCTCGTTCAATATACGCGTCTCGTTCCCAAAATAAACGCCTATGAAATACAGTACCAGTCTCTTAGCGACGAACAAGTCCAAGCAAAAACAGAAGAATTTAAAGAGCGGCTCGCCAAGGGCGCATCTCTTAAATCGCTCCTTCCTGAGGCTTTTGGGGTGGTCAAAAACGTATGTCGAAGACTTTGCGGCACAGAAACCCATGTCTCTGGCTATAGCCAAAAGTGGGACATGATCCCCTATGACGTCCAAATCCTCGGGGGCATCGCCATGTTCGAGGGGTCGATTGCTGAGATGCAAACAGGAGAAGGAAAAACGCTGACGGCTTCCATGCCCTTGTACCTTCATGCCTTAACGGGCAAGCCCGTCCATCTCATCACGGTCAACGATTATCTCGCAAAACGGGACTGCGAATGGGTCGGAGCCATTTTCCGCAAGCTTGGACTCACGGTCGCCTCGCTCACAAACGACGTGGGTGCCTCCCAGCGCAAAGAGGTGTATGCCGCCGATATTGTCTATGGAACAGCTTCAGAATTTGGCTTCGACTATTTACGCGACAACTCCATGGCCATGCATAAAGGGGAACAAGTGCAGCGTGGGCAATATTTTGCCATGGTCGATGAGATCGACTCCATCTTAATCGATGAGGCAAGAACCCCGCTAATCATTTCAGGGCCTGTGCCAGAGAGCCGCCAAATGTACGATCAGCTCAAAGAGGGGGTAGCAAATCTCGTCCGTATGCAGAAGGATCTTTGCCATCAGCTCGGCAATGAAGCGCGAAAAATACTAGAGGCCATCCATCTGCTCGATGAAGAAAACGGAGAGCGAAAAAAATTGAGCAAGGAAGAGGAGGAGAGAAAAAAAGAGGCCTTTCAAAAAATTTGGCTCGTGAACAAAGGAACCCCCCGCAACAAAATCGTCAAACGGATGAAAGAAAATCCCGATATTCGCGCTGAAATGGACAAAGTGGAAACATACTTTTTTGGCGAGCAGAGCAAGGAAGAAAAGTTCCAAGCCCTCTCTCAGCTCTACATGGTCGTTGACGAAAGAAATAGCGAATATGAGCTCACCGATAAAGGCATTCACGCCTGGTGCGAATTCAATCAAAAAGAGGGCGCAGACGATTTTACCATGCTCGATCTCGGACACGAATACGCGCTCATTGATCAGTCTTCTCTTTCCGAACAAGAAAAGATGCAGGCAAAAATTCGCCTCAGAGAAGAGGATGCGAAGAGAAAAGAGCGCTCTCACAATTTGCGCCAAATGCTCCGCGCCCATCTGCTCATGGAAAAAGATATCGAGTACATCGTACAAGACGACAAGATTGTCATCATCGATGAAAATACAGGAAGACCTCAGCCAGGCAGAAGGTTTTCAGACGGACTTCACCAAGCCATTGAAGCCAAAGAAAACGTGTCGATCCAAGGAGAAAACCAGACCTATGCGACCATCACGCTTCAAAATTATTTCCGTCTCTATGAAAAACTCTCTGGAATGACAGGCACGGCCATTACAGAGGCCAGTGAGTTCAAAGAAATCTACAAGCTCCAAGTCTTAGAGATCCCCATGTATCGTCCCTGCCAAAGAGTCGATGCAGATGACGAAATTTATATGACGGAGAGAGAAAAATATAGCGCGATTCTCAAAGAGATCAAAGAAGTTCATGAAAAGGGGCGCCCTATTTTGATCGGCACCGAGTCAGTAGAAACCTCAGAAAAACTCTCGCGCGTTTTAAAACAAAATAAGCTCGAGCACACAATTCTCAATGCAAGAAACCATGCGAAAGAAGCTGAAATCATCGCGGACGCAGGAAAAAAAGGATCCATCACACTCGCGACCAACATGGCAGGGCGCGGCACAGACATTAAGTTGGGTGGCAATGTGGAAATGCGCATTGCTGAAGAAACAGCCCATATTCAAGATCCGGAACAGGCTGCTTTACGAGCAAAAGAAATTGAAGTCGAGGTGGATCAAAATGCTGAAATTGCACGGGCCGCTGGAGGTTTGTTTGTTCTCGGAACAGAGCGCCACGAGAGCCGTCGTATTGACAATCAGCTGCGGGGAAGAACGGGTCGTCAAGGA
>CAIPFQ010000236.1 GCA_903864395.1 uncultured Chlamydiae bacterium
AAACAAACTTGATCCCACTTTGATTCCTTGGGAGACAGCGCACCTCCTTCAATACTCTCTTCAAAACATTATGTGGGATATTTTACAAAATAATTTGTCTTTAGTTAAAGCTAAGAGGTTTTGTTATATTGCCACTAGCATATATTTAGTGGCCTCGTATCAGGTGGGCGGTCCTATTATGACGCTTGGAACTGCCTCGATCACCACAGCATTTGCTATACTTCAGGCAAGGAAATACGAACTTAGTTCTTCCAGTACCGTTAAGCTGGCAACGGTGTATGCTATCGGTTCCATTGCTCTTTGTGGAGGTGCCGGTAATATTGTTAGTGTAGCGATTCCGATAATCACTGTGACGGGCTATGCTATATCAATTCTTCCTACGATAGTTTTGTGTTCTGGTCTATGTCTATGGGTTTATTCTAGAATTTGGAAATGAACAGGTAAAATCTGACCCCCTAGGGTTGTTTCAAATTTCATGTATAAGTGACCCTATGTTCAGGTCGTTATTGGAGAAAGTGCGAGTGATGGGATAAAGGAACTGTGGAACAAGCCCCTAAGAGAGATGCTGCAGCGATAGCGGCGGTTTCTGCTCGCAAAATATTTCTGTTCAACAAAACGCCCTCAGCTCGGGCTTTCAACAGATCGACCTCTTCTGAAGAAAATCCTCTTTCAGGCCCCGTAATAAAAAGAGCTCCTTGCTTCCCGATTTTCTGAAGAGAAAAAGATTCGCTCGCGCCTAAGTCGCCAAAAAAAAGGGGGAGCTCGATGGAAAATAACGAAGATAGACTGGAAACGATTTCGAGAGATGGCAGATAGAGCCTTCCCGATTGTTTGAGCGCGGAAATACTCAAAACTCTCAATCTCTCTCTCTGTCTTGTTGAAAAATCTCCCTTTTCTGAATGATCCGCTTCATAAAAATAAAACGTGTCGATCCCTAGCTCCGTTCCTTTCTCCACAATCCATTCGATCTTTGCAGCGCGCATGATCGGAGTGCCAAGACAATAGCGCGCCTGCGGCTTTGCGCTATGTGTGCAATGCAAAACCTCGATCCTGGCAGAGCTTCGGTTCAGGGCTATAATTTTGCCAAGTCCAAGATCGCCACGCCCATTCACAATCTGGGCTTCTTCTCCCACGCTAAGGCGTATCACGTGCGCCAGATGGTGATGTTCTGCTCCTTCGAGCAAAACTGTTTCGGAGGCGCCAAAAACGCTGTCTGTGAAAAAACGATCAGAGGGCACGGCAAAGAACTCCTTGTAAAAGATCCGATAAAGAAGAATTTTCGTCTATCCCACGAAGTTTTGCGAGTTTTTTTAACGCCGAAAAATCTAAAACTTCAAAGGCGCTTCTCGCTAGATAATGTCTTCGAATAGGACGGTAGTTGGTAAAATTAAAAATCAGCTTGCAGCGATAATCGTCGCGAAGCGTTTCTCTCAGCGTTTGGTAAAAAATGATTTCGTCATGCTCGATCCACTCTTTGTCCTTCGCCCAAAGGGGCGCGAAAATCAAAAAAAACTCTTGGGGATAAATTTTTTTGAGATTTTTTAAATGAGAAAACAGGGGATTTAACGCCTCGGGCTCTTGTGGCAAAATTAATCCGATCGCGTCGTGGCGAAATTTTTGGTACACATGTTTGGGCGTTTGCTGCTTCCATCGGTTATGCTGCCAAAGCCATTCTCCAGGACTTTTTTTAATGCTTGTTTCCAGCTTGCCTAGGGTAAGATCCATCAAGCGACGAACTTCCACTTCAGCGCTCTGGCTGAGGTCTGGCCAAAGAGGCTCGCTATAGCGAATCGCATAGCCATCAACAGTGCGCCTTGTCTCTGCGAAAATGATGGGGCTGTTGGTTCGATAGGCCAAAAGGGCTGGCGCGCTCGATGTCCACGCGACTCTACCAAGAAATCGACTCGAATAGCCACTGCTCGGCATCCCTTGATCTCCCACAATGCCCAGAAACCAACCTTTTTTTAAGGCACGCAAACCTTCTATCAAAGCACTCCTTTGCCCAACGATTTTGCCGCCATATTGTTCCCGAATGCGTAAAATCCATTGATACAGAGGTCTGTTCTTGATCGGCTTGCCAATGGCGATCCCTTTCATCCGTTGTGTCCCCTCTAAAAAAAGCACTTCCCAATTCGAAAGATGGGCGCAAAAAAAGATTACCCCCTGCCCTTGGCGATGAAGCTCATCTGCAATTTCTGGGTTTTCACAAAAAATTTTCGGCGACAAGATCCGATCGACGCTCAGCCTAGCATATTCTAAACAAACAATGGCAAGATTTTGAAAAGACGCTTTGGCTACTTGAATCCTCTCTTGATTCGATAGAGGAAGATCGCTGGCAAGGGCTAAATTGCTCAAAGCCCTTTTGCGATATTTTTTCATCCAGTGAAAAAGGAAAAGACCCAAGAGGTTGCCAACCCTATGAATCCAAGCGTAGGAGATCCATTGAAACGGCCAAACAGCGCAGCGAATCAGCCAATAGAGGAGACGATGTTTAAAGACAGGCATGGATAAACTTTGTGAGTTGTGAGGAAAAATCCAGATGGGAGACGCTGGCCCGAATTTTTGATGCGCTCTTTGCTGTTTTGCGAAAAGAAAGGGATTTTTCAAGCGCAAAAAGAAAAGACTCAGAAGATAAAAGATCTCCAATGCACACCCCATTATCCAAAGTCAAAATTTCAGAGGCTCCATTCGCTGTGGAAGAGACGACAAAAACACCTAAGCTGAGAGCTTCTAGCGTGACGTTTGCAAAAGGATCGTAAAAAGAAGGAATCGCTAAAATGTCTGCCACTTGATAAAAAGGCTCTGTTTTCTTTTGCTCTCCAAACCAATGGACATGAGAATCTAACTTCAATTGGATCGCTTTGGCTCGGTAGGCAGCGATATTTTTATCATGCCCCACAACAGACAAGTCAAAATCTCGAAATTTCCAAAGAGAAAGAGCTTCTAAAAGACGATCAAGCCCTTTTCTCTTGTAGCCGTGGCCGATGAATAGAATCTGAAAGCGGTCGGGTTGAAGCCCTCGTCTTATTTGCTCTATTCTTTTTACGGTCTCTGTCGCTGCAAAAGCACTGTCCAGCTCCTCCCACTCCACCCCATTGTGAATCACCTCAATTTTGGTCGCATCAACGCTGTAATGAAACAAAATTTCTTGCTTCACTTTATGGGAATTGGTGAAAATTTTCTTGAGCCTAGGGGATTCAAAAGCGTCTTTTTCTATTTGCAAGATCTTGCGGTGCAATGGATTGATCTGGCATGTCCACTGCTTGAAAGCACCCTCGGAAAAACCTCTGGAGAGAAGATAGGCCGCATGTACGCCACCGCCTGCACGGATATGCGTTTGTTCTCTTGTTTTATCTAAGCCGAGAACGATCTCTGCGCCCAGTGTTTTTACAACAGCCGCAGATCTCCGATCGAATTGTTCCAGTCGCAAGAAGCCTGGCCATCGGGCAACGGGGATAGAGAGATATTGCATGCGGGCATCTTTTTGCTCTGGAAGCGCAGTGGTGAGCCAAGTGACTTTTGCGCCCATCGCTGCAAAAGAATTCGCGATTCGATGAGCGTGCTTTTCTAGCCCACCTTTCAATTTGAGTTGAGGTTTGAGTAAAACAACATGCATGGTGAAATTTACGGATAGTTTTCGGGGGTTGCCGAAATTGTATTCGCTTCTAGCTCAATTTTCAAGCTCAACTTTTTGTTAGTTGGCGTGTAGAGGCGAAGTAAGTTCATATAGCTGCGAAATCGATTGCGCAAAAAATCTTCTCGCAAGTGCGGTTGAATATCGCTGATTTCGTTAACGGATTCAGAGACCATTTTTGCGACGAACCGATTTTCTAAATCATGGGGATAGATTAATTGGATGCTCCATAAAAGCTGCTCTCGATCCAACTTAGGGGCTGCGATAATGACAACCTGAATGCGGTCTTTGATAAGATCGAGAAAAGCTCTGCTGACGCCTTGAGCGAAAAGAGGCGCCGTGATCATGCGGCAGCCATTTTTCTTCACGATAAAGTCGTTGGTCGCAAGAGAATACGTTTCTGGATTAATTGTTTTTGAATGTTTATGAGGAAAAAACACTGTTACAGGGATCGGCGAGCCAATAGGAAGAAGGTCTTGGCGAGAAAATACGATGCGCAACCCCTTAGCTTGCGGGTCGTTAATCTCGAGCGGCGTATCCGAAAGACTTGGAATAGAAATCTTTTTCCACGAATTGGGAACAAAATAACTGACCTCATCGGAAAATTTTTGCTTGCTGCTCGCTCCTAGCGTATCGAGCTCCACTTTAGAGATCGAAGAGAGGTTAAAGGTGAGTTTTAGCCCTCCGCGCGCTTTAAGTCTTTTGATCGTTTCTTCAGGCCCTGTGACGGTCATCTGAATCTGATAAGGGAAAATATCGAGGTATTGATATCCTTTCGGCGCCTCGCCAATGGGCTGCGTCACCATGATGGGGATGCTCGCTGTCACAAGGTTGCTCTGCTTAATGGTTCTGTCTAAGGCAATGACGCGCGATAGCGCTTTGGCTGGATTGAAATCAGGGTTGAGACTCGTAACTTCTTTTTTCCCAATTGCAGCGATCCACTCTTGTGGCTTACCTCGAGCGTCAAGCACAACCTCAAGATCTTTTTCAGAAACCTCGTCAAGCGCATTTTTATTACCTTGAAGAGTCAGCGAAATCCTCTCTTGCAGTGTGCCATTCGATTGCATCCCAGCGATTGTTTTTCCCTCTGGCAAATTCAACACGCGAATGGGAATGTTTTGTACAACTTTTGACGAGGTCATAGAGTGGCTGACCACAAGCCACAAAATGATCGCAAGAATTAAAGAAATAAGCTTTCTGAACCAGTTCTCTAAAAATATTTTTTTCAGCCAACGGATCATGTTTTAAGCCATTCCAAAAAGTTAAATTTTGTTTGCGCATTGGGACTAGCGGGAGGGTTGAAAAGGCTTCGGACGATCCCTTTAAAACGATCTATTTTGACACCGCGCGTCATAATGCCCTCGCGTGCGATCGACACTTTGCCAGTCTCTTCTGAGACGACGGCGATGAGGGCGTCTGTCATGTGACTGAGTCCAAGAGCAGCTCTATGGCGAGTGCCCATGGAGCGCGCCAGTTGTGAAGGATCGTCGGCTAAAGGCAAGATCACAGCGGCGGCGAGAATGATTTGATCTCTTAAGATGACAGCCCCATCGTGCAGAGGGGTATTGACGGCGAAAATCGTTTCGAGCAGCTCGGAAGAAAATTCTCCTTTGAGCATGACCGCTTTTTGGGCATATTCTTCCAAAGAGTCTTCATTTTCCAATACAATGATGGCTCCAATGCGTTTTTCCGACATTCGGTAAATGGAGTTAGCCAGCTGGTCGAGAAATTTATCAAATTCAGTGATCTCTTTATATCGTTTGCCTTTGAAACTTAATTTTGAGAGAGCGACCCGTAACTCAGGTTGAAAAATGATCAAAACGCCGATGACAAGGACATTTCCTACGAGCACCATAATGCGATGAAGGACAGGCAAATTGAGCCAGCTTGAGGCGGCAAGGAGACCTAAAAATGCGAAAAATCCCAGGGCAAGATCCATCGATTTTGTATTCCAAAAAAGGGACAAAATATAGTTGAGCATAACCGCGATGATCAGAATTTCTAGAAAGGGAATGATAGAATGAAGGAAGGCCATAAGCCCCAAATCCGTTTGGTTCTGCTCTTTTTACAGGGAAATTGAGAATCTTTGCAAGGAGCTAAACGATTTTCTTAAAAAGAAGATTCTCTTATTTCTGCCCCGCCGTATCTTAGAGGAGCTGAAAAAATTAAGCAAGAGAATCTTGACAGAGATTTTTTAGTGCCATCTTCTGTTCTTCGTGGGCTAAAGAGCAAACTGCATAGAGAGGCCTGGAGTCGATGTTTTCGAAGAGAGAATAATTTTGAGAGGAAAATCGAATTCCATAGGGAGATTTTGGATGTTGCTCTAGAAAGACTCGAAGACTTTTTAGGGAGTTTCCGTCTTTGGCTTTTACTTCGAGGGGAATGATTTTTCCCTGGTGTGCATAGAGATAGTCCACCTCCGCTTGGCTGCCTCGCTTATCCCTCTTCCAAAAAAAGAGGCTCTGTTTTATCGAGGACATAGAATAGCACAGCAGTTCTTGGCCCACAAAAGATTCAATTATCGCGCCTAGGTTCGCGAGGCTCTCTTCTGGGTGCAAGAGCCAGGAAGCTAGATCGAGACCGAGGATGGATTGACAAAGGGCTGTGTCGAGAAAGATGATTTTGAACCATTCGAGGTTCGCCTCTCCTCCTAAGGGCAATGCATGACCCGCTGTGTGCTGCACTTTGTGGATGACACCTGCTCGACAGAGCAGGTCGATCGCGGGAGAGAGTTCCCGTTTTTGATAGTTTCCGTGAAGATTGCTGTATTTAAACTGTTCTCCTATGAGGTGGGGAATCTGAGCAAACAACGCGTCGAGATATTTAATTTGGTGTCTTTTTGCGTATTTATCGAAATCTTGCCGGTACGTATCTGCGAGGCGATGAAGTACTTTTTGGCTTTGCATAGGATCTTTTGTCTTCCCCCATTGCGCCACAGCTTCAGGCAGACCGCCAACGACTAAATATTGTCCGAGCAGCTTTAATATAAGAGTGTGGATGGCTTCTGAGAGCGGGTGACCCTGTTTTTGTTCTAAGACGGTTTTGGCCGCAAGAGAATACTCCATGGCGACAAGAAATTCCATAAATGAGAGGGGAAAAAGATAGAGGCTTGTAACGCGACCCACGGGGATTCCTACCTTCTCAATGGCAAAATCAAGAAGAGAGCCTGCGGCAATGACATGCAAGGAAGGAAGGCTCTCGAAAAAATAGCGCAAAGAAAGCATCGCTTCAGGGCATTCTTGAATCTCATCGAAAAAAAGAAGCGTGTCTCCTGGTTCAATCGGTTGTTTTAAAAGAGCTTTTAGTTCCATAAGAATGCGGTGGGGATCTAAGTTTTTTGTGAAAATAGATTTGGCTTCTTTGGTTTTTTCAAAATTTATTTCCACAAAATTTTTAAATTTTGCGCCGAGAACCCGCACGGAAAAAGTTTTTCCGATCTGTCTTGCGCCCCGCAAAAGCAAGGGCTTGCGATCAGGATCGTTTTTCCATTGCTCTAAATGCCAATCCGCGAGCCTTCGCATAGAGATTTTTCCTTGTTCGATATTCAGATCAGTTTGTCATGGTCTGTGTAAAAAAGCAATTGTAGTATGTAAGTCTCTTGTTGTTAGTGTTTTGTATGTTTTTTTATGTGTTAAAAAACGAGTTTTCATGATAAATATTATTCAATATGTTCAAAAATCAGGGGAGTTTTTTGTATTTCGTGTTCAAAAATCAGGGGAGTTTTGTTTCCGATTTGCGCGCGATCCCGCAATAGCCTGTGGCGAGGCTTTTGCAAAAGCAGAAAGAAAACGCCTCGGATACTTTTCTTGTGCAGAGCATGGAGGCAAAGGAGAGGGAACAAAATTTTGGTCGCATGCCTCGCATGAGCGTAATTTCTAGGTGGGACTCTTTGCAAAGAGCGGCAAGCTCTTTGGGCTTAATAAAAAGGGGATAGACATGCATATTGGGAGGGGTGTTGCGCACGCACCATTCAACGCCCTTAATAATGAGGAAATAACTGAGAGGGTTGCGATTGAATGTATGGAAGAAAAAGAGTCCGCCGGGCTTCAAAACTCTTGCAGCCTCTTGCATCAGCTTGGCTGGCTTTTCGACATGTTCGAGGATATCGAGGGCGCATACCACTTCAAAGGAGGCCTTTGGAAAGGGTGCTGCGTAAATACTTGCGCAGCGATAGTCGACGCTTAGAGTCGCATCTTTTTGTTTCGCAATCAAGAGGCTTTTTTCAGAAAGATCAATCCCCGCGACGCGGTATCCTTCTTGACTCAGAGCGTTTGTCAACATTCCTGCGCCACAGCCAAAGTCAATGATGGAGATGGGGTGTACGAAGTGTTCGCGGATTGTTTTGAGAATCCAGGGCACTCGCAGTCGATTTTCGGCGCGCAGAAGAGCGATGGGATGATCGCTCTTCGTATACCATCCATCTCCCAGGGCATCATAAAAATCATTGTTAATTTCGCTCATTGGGTGGACTCCATATAAAATTCCAGTAGAGGATCTGATATGCCATAAAGCTGGCCATGCAAAAAAATTGCAGCCGCAAAAAAAGAGCGAGGGACTTCATTGCCCTAGGATCTGAGGGGATCCAAGAGCTGCCCCAGGGAGAGGGGAGAATGCCTTGGGCGATGGGCCAGATGAGGGCGGCAAAGAGGAGCGCGATGGGGTGGATCACGAAAAGAAGAGCGTGAAGCCAATGTTCT
>CAIPFQ010000237.1 GCA_903864395.1 uncultured Chlamydiae bacterium
GATTCAACAATGTCTTTATCAACTGAGAAAGAAGGAAATTCACCATAGCTGGGAGACTGTAAGGAATATTGTGCGTTCTCGTATTAGAGTCACCATGAGCGCAAAAATGCAAGATGGTCGAACTCTTCATCATCGCAGCGCCACCAAGGCGGAAGAAAGGCAGCCAGAAATATATAAAGCCTTGGGGATGTCGGCACGAATTTTACAAGCACGTAAAACAATTTTATAAGTTCAAGTTGTAGTGCCGAATTGACTCGACTTTATGATTCCTTATAGAGGAGGTCACTGAACTTGGGCTAGGAATCGATAGACGCGCTGAAGACAAATGTAGCTTAGCAGTCTCCTAAAGCCAACAAAGCAGACCTAGGCGTAAGGTCTATAGAAGAGCCTAGCTTTGGCGCTTTTTCTGGAGATCCAAAAAAGTGTTCGCTCCAGGAAAGATCGGTCCTTGCGATTTGTTTCCAAGAGCCTGGGGGCAGAGTCATTTTCTTTGGCAGGAAGTCGGCGTTGAAGACAATGTAAAGAGGCTTTGCCTGCTCCCCCTTGAGCGTACAGGCGATAAGGCGGCATGAGGGGCTCCAGTCGGGATGAAAAGGCTCTGTCCCATGCCAGTCTATGTCTTGCGCTGTAAAAAAGCGGTCCTGACGCAAGATCGGGTGCTTTTTTCGAAACGCAATGAGAGCGGAGATAAAGCCAAACATGTCTTTGCGCTTTTCTAATTCCTCCCAAAGAAACCAATTCATTGCATTGTCTTCCCTATAGGGGTTGTTGTTTCCCTTTCGGCTATGCCCATATTCATCGCCCATGAGCAGCATAGGAATGCCGCGAGCGAGCAGAAGGGCGAGCCAAAAATTGCGCATTTGTTTTTCTCTCAGCTTTATAATCGCCAAATCGTCGGCGTCTCCTTCCGCCCCACAGTTCCAGCTTCGATTTCTCCCAGCACCGTCAATATTGTGTTTTTGGTTGTAGGAGACGAGATCCTTGAGAGAAAACCCATCATGAGCCGTGATAAAGTTTATGCTCCTCGAAGGGCTGTAGCCTCCATAAAGAAATTGGCTGCCCGTAAAAATTTCCGCGAATTTCCCCGCAAACCCATCGGTTCCCTTCATAAATTCCCGCGCGCGATCCCGAAATTTGTCATTCCACTCAGACCAGGCACCGAATTGCACAAAATTCCCCACCTGATAGAGCCCGCAAGCATCCCAGCTCTCGGCGATGAGCTTGGCCTCTTGCAGAGCAGGCTCTTTTTGGATGGCTGCCAAGATAGGGGGTTTTGAAAGAGCGTGCCCGTCCTCTCCTCGGGTAAGAATAGAGGCGAGATCAAACCGAAACCCATCGACTTGCATCTCGAGTGCCCAAAAACGGAGCGAATCGAGGATCAGCTCTAAAACCACTGGGTGGTTCGCATTCACTGTATTGCCACACCCCGTAAAGCTCCGGTCTTTGCCCTGCGGCCCTGCTATGTAGTAAACAGCATGGTCAAGCCCCCTCAAACTACACGAGATCCCTGTGTGATTGTAGACGACATCGAGCAAAACTTCGATCCCATGCCTATGGAGTTCTCGGACAAGGGTTTTAAATTCGGAAACGGCATCTAGACTGGATGCGTAGCGATCCATGGGGGCAAAAAAGGAGAGGGGATCGTAGCCCCAATAGTTGGGTGCGGATGCATCAAAGGCAAAAATAGGCATCAATTCAATGGCGTTAACGCCAAGCTCGAGGAGATAGGGGATTTTTTCAAGAATTCCTAAAAATGTGCCCCGCCCTCTAGGTTCGATGGAAGAGCCTTGCGTAAACCCTCGCACATGCATCTCGTAAATCACGAGATCCGCTGCGGGAATTTTCGGCTTTTGCACCCCCTGCCAATCAAAAGGGGGAGGGAGTTTTCCCAGGCTCCACCCCCCAGAAGAGGGGCTGTATTTTGACATAGGATCGCTCAACCACACCTCTCGGCGAAAGCGATAGGGCTCTAAAAGCCCGTCAAAGCGAAACGCATACTCCATGCCATCTTGCCACCCCTCAATAGCCCCATGCCAAATATCCCCCGTGCGCGTAAGAGGAAATTCAAAGATTTTCCCCTCGTGAAAAATTCCGAGCCACCCAGAGATGGCATTTTTCGAGAAAACAGCAAAATTCACCCCTTTTTCCTGAATGCTGAAGCCTAAGGGAGAGGGATTTCCTGGATTTTTTAAAAAAATTTTTGTCATTCGACTTTATTTTTATTGTTTGGTTTTAATTGTTTTTGTGTTAAAATTTAAATAAGGGTTGCGCATAGCCTGTGTTTTAAATTTTGTTTTTAATTTTACATTGACATCTTGGGGTTGTGGGTGTCTATAAAAATTATCTTGCGCTTTCCCCGTTTTTATGGTTAAGATACTCGTAACTTAGGAGGAATCCAATGTCTTATGAAAATGCAAAAGCCAATCTGAGAGAGTTTGGCAAAGAACTCAATTTGGAAGGGCTTGACTTTGATGAGAACTCAACCTGTATTTTGGGGATCGACAACACGTTCTCCCTTCATCTTACTTATGAAAAAAATTCAGATCGTATGTATCTTTACTCACCTGTATTAGATGGTCTTCCCAAAGACGACAAAACCAAGTTAAAGCTTTATCAGCTTCTCTTGGAAGGCTCTATGTTAGGCGGTCAGATGGCAGGCGGTGGTGTCGGCGTTGCGACGAAAGAAGAACTGATTTTGATGCATTGCGTCCTCGATATGGGCCTTGGCACTGAGGCCATTGCTCTGCGTCGTTTTGCTCCTCTTTTCGTAGAAACTGTTGAAAAATGGCGCACTATGATTTCAAAAGTGATGAATGGCGAAGATCCGGGAACTTTTCAATATCCAACACATCCAGGAGCTCCGACACCTTCTATGTCGTCCCCAAGTCAGGGAACTGGAGGCTCTAAGCCAGGAAGTCAGTACATTAAAATCTAAAGGTTTAGGATCTGGAAACAGAGGAGATGCAAGTCTGCGTCCAGATCTTTTCTTCTCAGAGCAAACCCAATCTCTTTTTGCAGCATAGCCGATGTAGTCTCTAGCCCTTCTTGAGCAAAAATCTTCAATACGCGTGCAAGAAAATCGGCGATTTTTTTCGGTTGTCGATAAAAGCTGGCGAATCCTTCATTAAAAAGGAAAAAAAAGTCTCCAGATTCCACTTTCAGGGCTTTATTCTCCCCCTCAAGCCAATCCATTTTTTCCAAAGACCAGACCAAGGGCGTCTGAGGACCGTCCCACTTCAAAGTAGACTGAGAGCGATCGAGAACAAGGAATGTGCGTGTAGCGCTCTCCTTGGCATATTTATAACGGGTTAAAAGCTGATACATCCCTTCTAACCCTATTTCCTCCGCTTCCGCCATGTGGATCTGAATATAGCGGCTATTATCGCTTTTTGGGAAATCGAGCAATAAGCCCGTCGGCATCTCAGAAAAAGCAGTGACTGGCTTGACGGCGATCGCATCGGATCTGCATTGATCAATATTTTTTTGCAGCATTAAATGTTGTAACAGCATGGAACATTCATACTCGCCATACATCTTGGCTCTTTGCTTGGAGTTTTCTTGGAGCCGGTTGATGTTTTCTTGTAAACACTCGCTCATTGTATTGAGGGTATTGGCCAGTTCTGCAATTTCTTTGGGGCCTTGCACCTCAATGGATTCTCCATATTGCCCCGCTGCAATGGCAAGGGCTGAATTATTTAGTTTTTGTATTGGTTTTGAGATTTTATTCGCGATCCAGTAAAGAGTGCAGATCATTGTTAAAATGGTGATCCCAGAGCTTGTGAAAAGCAAAAACATCCCAGAGCGAAATTTTTTTGCGATGATTTCATGAGAAAGCTCTTGAAAGCTATAGCCCGAAAGATGGATCGTAAAAAGCCCTGAAATGAGCGCGACCCCGATGATGAGCGGTGGCAAAAGAAAAAGAAGAAGGCGTGTTCGTATTTTCAAGGGACAAAGCCCTCTTCATGAAAAAACTCAATTTTTTCTAATTCCTTTTTCTTTGGCTCTACAGTCTCCTTCGCTTTATGGCGGCATGAAATTTGTTGAGAGTAGGCATGTAACAGCGCGACAGCAACAGAGGGACACTCGGAAATAATGGAGAGGAGATGACTGCGCGAAAGAGTTAAAAAGATGGCGTCCGTTTTCGCTTGCGACCCATAACATCTCGACCGTTCGTTAAAAAGGGATTCATCTCCAAAATAATCTCCTACGCCAAGAGTGCAGAGGGGCTTCATCTTCTCATCGCAGATTTCAACAGTGCCATGTTCGATAAAATAGATTCGATTCGCCACTTGTCCAGGGTGAAACACCCTTTCCCCAGCATCGTAATCATCCTCATGAAGCTTTTCTGCAATCGCAAGGAGAAGCTCTAGGTCAAGGTCGCTAAAAAGGCGCACCTTTTTAAGAAAAAATGCTTTTTCAATCAAACTTTTCATGTTTCTAA
>CAIPFQ010000238.1 GCA_903864395.1 uncultured Chlamydiae bacterium
ACGATTGAAAATGAGTTTTATAACATAACAACCTTTACCTCAAGGGCGGACTTTCTACGTAAAGCGGAAAGTTATCGTCAGTTTTATAACCTTGAAAGACCCAACTATTCTAAAGGCAGCAAAACCCCCTGGTTGATAGGACAGCAAGACCACCCAGAAAGCGATTTTTCCTCAACAGCTCAAAGCATACATGTGGTAGAATTAAGTGCCTCTTTAAAGGGGCGGAGGAAATATGAGCCAGGGGGTCAGACTATACCTGCTTTGCCCGAACAAGTAACACTACTAAGTTGACGATAAATAAGAATTATCGCATAATTAAGACATGTTCTTCTTCAATAAAAAGAAATCACAAAAACCAGAGATTAAAGAATCTTCTTTTATCGAAAAGAAGAGCGCAGAGCCACGCGTCCTCACTGCGGAAGGGTGGAGGCGTCAGCAACTGCAAGCCGCCCTTGCCCTTGGGCCTTCCAAAAAAAAGACCAAATAGGACAGACCAAATAGAACTGTTTTCGACAATTCTCAAGTCTGCTATAATCCCGACTTTGCAACTTTTTTAGGTTGGATGCCTCGAGGGATTTGTTCCCGGGGGCAAATAGCCAAGGCGGGTAGTTCAAAAAAGTTGCAAAGTCGAGATAATATACACAACCAACCCTAGGATGCTTATCTATGCTATCGATCAACCTCAAAAATAAAAAAGCATTTATCGCAGGCATCGGCGACGATCACGGCTTTGGATGGGCGATCGCAAAATCCCTCGCAGAGGCGGGCGCTGAAATCCTTGTCGGCACCTGGGCTCCCATCTTTAAAATATTTACTACATCTCTTGCCAATGGAAAGTTCGACGAGTCGCGCCGCCTATCCGATGGCAGGATGATGGAATTTGCGAAAATTTACCCCATGGACGCGGTGTTCGACACTCCAGCAGACATCCCTCAAGAAATTTTAGAAAACAAGCGCTACGCCGCCCTTTCAGGCTACTCCATTGCCGAAATTGCAAAGCAAATCGAAGCGGATTTTGGCACAATTGATTGTTTTGTTCATAGCCTAGCTAATGCGCCAGAGGTGACAAAGCCCCTCCTGGACACTTCGCGCAAAGGGTATCTTGCCGCCATAAGCTCTTCTTCCTATTCCTTTGTCAGTCTTCTCGCTCACCTAGGCCCTCTCATGAAATCTCACGGCTCCGCGCTTTGCCTAACTTACATTGCCTCCGAAAGAGCCATTCCAGGCTATGGGGGGGGGATGAGTTCCGCCAAAGCAGCCCTAGAAAGCGATACGCGAACCCTCGCGTGGGAAGCGGGGCGCAAGTGGAATCTTCGAGTCAACGCCATTTCCGCAGGCCCTTTCAAAAGCCGAGCGGCCAAAGCCATCGGCATGATCGAGGGGATGATTCGCTACTCCAAGGCAAACGCTCCCCTCATCAAAAATCTTGAGGGCGAAGAGGTAGGTGCTGCAGCGGCCTTCCTTCTATCCCCCCTCGCCTCTGCGATCACAGGAGAGACGCTCTACGTAGATAACGGCCTGCACGCGATGGGCTTAAGTGTGGACAGTTCTTCTCTAATGGCTGAAGATTAAGACTTTGGCCGTAATTTGACAAGGGCTTACTCTGCGCAAAGTGCGCAGCGCAATGCGCCAGTCAAAGGCTTCGTAAAGAAGATCTCCCTTGCATGCAATCTGCGCTGGGCGATTCGCTCTTGAAATCTGACCGCAAAACACCCCCGCCTCTAGATCGCTACAGGAGAACTGAATCTCTAGGCGCAAAAGAGGTCCTCGAATCGTCACAGTGTCCCCTAACTGAAACACAGACCCTCTCTCTCCCCCAATAAAAATTTCTGTTTCTTCAGAAAGATTGCAAAAAAGAGCCGCCTCTACGACCTCTTTTTTATCCCCCTCAAAAGGTTCAGAAAGAGTAAATACAATATTTTGACCCTCCGAGAGGGTTCCTTTTGGCGCGGACAGACTGTGCAATGTGCCGCCACCCCAAAATAGACGCACCCCTGCCTCATCTGATACCCAGGGAAAAGGTTCTAATGCTGGGCTCTCGGGAAGCAGGTCGACGGGGGAAAGAGCGGTAGAAGCCAAAATCGCAGGAGAAACGCGCAACAGCCGCTGAGAGAGTCCAGCGGACTCTGCCAAAACCCACTCAAGCGCACTAATCTTCGGCTCTTCCCTCTCTTGCACCTCGGCTCCGCCCAAAAACACTTGAAGCCCTGTATGGTACGGGATGGGGGCGCAAATAGAATTTCGCATCAACTGTTCGCTGACAAGCCAATGATACCACTCGTCTGGCCCTTTCGGAGAAAAAGGACTCTCATTCCCCAACAGAGCCTGAAATCTGTGTTCCCAAAGGGGGGGTCTTTCCCACTGGGCAGAAAACCGCAAAATCCTCTCTATCGCGCCCTTCATGGAATCCTTCGTCTCCCCCAACCCTTGACTCAAGTTTTTGAGGATTTGCACGAGAAGGGGCGCAATTTTAAGCCCCATCCAACGGTCATAACACCGAGGAAACTCATGAAGATACAAGGGAAAGTTTCCCTCAGGGGCCTGAAAAGCGAGCAGGCGC
>CAIPFQ010000239.1 GCA_903864395.1 uncultured Chlamydiae bacterium
TTATTTTTTTATATAAATTATAAAAATAAGATGCAGCGCTATAAAGAAATCTATTTGTCTTGATGAGTTTTTTTATTTTGTCATGCGATTTTTCTGTTTTTGTCTTGTTCCATAAGTTGTGTTTGTACATGAATTGCTGTGGGATTATATTAGAGGAAGATTTTTCTGTTTTGGTCGCAATGCAATAAATGGCGTACAGGTCATTCGTGGCAGATCCTATGCATTTCATGAGGGTTCCAGAAATATAGGATGATTTTTTCCATCTTCTTTTTGTATTTATTTTATGTCTTAAAATAAATATTTCTTCTAAAATGAAGTTATTCGCAGAGTAGTAATCTTTAAATAGTGTAGGAGAAAACATATAGAAACCGTGGTCTATATAATTTGATGAAGGGGCGATGTGAATAACTCTCCCTTGAATATCGAGCATTTGAAATATGTTATGTAAACTATTTGGGAGGTGAAATACATGTTCGATGGTTCCTGCATCTAGAACAACTTCTGCGGAACCGATCAAATAATCAGGTAAATGAGTTGTATTGAGGTCAAATAAGATGTCAGCATTCTCATAACTGGATGCATCTACCGATTGAACATCTGAAAATCCAAGCATCTTAAAGAGGAGTTTGTCTGAAATTTTTGTGTCTTTTTCTAGCACTGTATTGTTTATGTCGTTTAATGTGTAATTTAGTTGTATTGATAAAGAAATAAGTTCTTTGTAATTGATAGAAACATCCTGTTTTCCGAGAGTAACTATCATTCCGTGAAATGGTTTGCGAAGACCTTCTTGCATAAGTAATTTAATAGAGTTTTTGTTGAGTCCCATAGAATTTCCTTTGTTCCTGTTTTTAGGGTTTTGATTTTCTTTTTTTTCGCTCTGATAATTTTCGTTCCAGAACCTTATAAAAGATTAACGGAAAATGTACCCAATAAGCTGGGTGAAGAATGATATATAAAATCATGAAATATCCGTTGAACGACAAAACGCCTGATTTAAATATGTTTTTCTTGAATGTATCGTCTTCGTTCTTTCTAATGTGACGCATTATTTCATTCAATAAGTTGATTCTTCCTTTCCAATTATATCTTATTGAAGCTCCATATGAGTTGGGTGAAAGTCGGTAAGCTGATAATTCTTCTGGGATATAGGCAATCGGATGTCTTAGAGCGATCTGAAGGTTTAAATAATAGTCGGTTAAACTTTTGAACTGAATACGATATCCTCCATAATGCATTACAATTTTCTTTTTATATATGCAGGCGCAACTAGCAATGTGGAAGTTTTTTGTTCTGGATAGTTTAATAAATTCATCTGGATAAATAATTTTTTGTTCTGAGAGTGCTTCTTTTGAAATTGATCTAAACTGATATGGTTTCTTGTCTTGAAAGACTTTGCTGTTTGAAAATACAATGGATAAATCATTGTTTTCTTTAAAAAGTTTCATTGCTTTTTCAAAGAAAGAAGGCATGATAAAATCATCTGCTGAAAACGGAGCGATAATTTCATTCTTCAATATGTGAAGAGCTTTGTTGAATGTAAGATGTATTCCGTAATTTTTTTCGTTTTTTATTAACTTAATTTTTTTGTGTTTTTTTTGAAATTCTTGGATGACCTCTATGCTGTTGTCTGTAGATCCGTCATCTATAATCAAAATCTCATCTGCTTCATATGTCTGGTTAAGAATCGATTCTATCGATTCAGGTAAGTACTGTGAATGATTGTAATTTGGAATGAAAGCAGATATTTTTATCATTTATTCCTTGTGAACATAGTATAGCGGTTCTTTGATAATTTCTTGATAGTTTTCTTCAATCCATTCAATGGTTTTTTCGATTCCATTAAAAAGAGAAATACTGGGTTGCCATCCAAGCTGTCTGATTTTTGTTGAATCGATGATGTAGGCAGCATCTTGCCCTAGCCTCTCTTCCACCTGTCGTGTTACATCAACGAAAGAGACTCCCATCTGATGACAGATAAGTTCTACAACTTTTTTAACACTAACCCCTTGGTCTGGGGAAAGGTGGTAAATTTGTCCAATACTTCCTTGCTCCATGATTAATAATTCTCCGAGTGAGATATCTCGGATATGAATATAAGATTTAATGGATTCTCCTCCTCCGTGAAGATCGATTTTATTTTTGTTTTTTATGTTTATTATCGAGCGAGGGATAATCTTAAAGAGCTGTTGACGGGCACCGTAAACATTTGTTGATCGTATTAATATGAGAGGAAACTGAAAATTTTTGAAAAATGTAAAAAGAGATAGATCGCTGGCTGCTTTTGAAGCCGCGTAAGGTGTGCTGGGATTGAGAGGGGCGTTTTCTGTTATGATTCCGTTGCAAGAGCCGTAAACTTCTGGAGAAGAAATATGGACATATTTTTCGAGGCATCGCATATTTTTAAGCTCGTTTGCTAATTGTGTGATGGCAACTGCGTTTGTTTGAAACCAATGTTCTGGGTGTTGCCAGCTTGGAGCGACCTCACTTTGTGCGGCGAAATTAATTACGTAGTGTGGTTGAAATTGTTTTAATATTTCTTTAAGTAATGACATCTCTGTATTGAGATTGATTTGATGAAATTTAAAGTTTTCTCTGTCTTTTTTCTTGTATGGTAGAAATAGGGAGCTTTTTTCTGCGGAACGACTAATTCCAAGAACTTCATATTTTTCAGTATCCAATAGAAGATCAATAAAATCGCTACCAGAAAAAGAGTTACTTCCTATCACTAAAATTTTTTTCATTCAAATCTTTCCTTCTATCGTACAACCAACGAAAGCTCAGCGGAGATGCGCAGCTCATTATTGTTATGTGTGGGACCTCGATGGACAAGATCCATATCAAAAATAATGCATTCGCCTTGAGAGAGCTCTGGAGGAGATGCAAAATCTTGTTCGTGGCTTTCTAGCCATGTTTTTTCGATATTGGGGCGTCTTCCATATTCGGTGTCATCGACGGCTACAGGAAGATTCATTCGGTGGGATTTAGGGATGACCTGCAAGGAGGTTTTAGGCGTGCATCCCTTGAGAGGGATCCAGACCTTAATGCAATCCTTGATATAGTCAAAAGCGAAAGGGATTTTTGGATTATATCCTTGTTCAAGTTCAATGACCCAAAAGGTGGCGTCGCGATGGGGGCGCCCTGCATCGGGCTTGCCAGGACGCACGCATCGCCAATAGATCGCGAGGCTCTCTTGCGTGAGTTTTGGGTTGAGGGTGATTTCTTTTTCATCTACAGCATTGACAGCTGAGATTGTTTTGTTAAATGGGATCGCAATACAACTATGTGCCCACTCCCTTAGCTTTTCGGTGATTTTTTTTGGAAACATGCGGAAGCCTCGATGCATTTTCTGCGACCAAATGTCATCGGGAATCTTTGCGACAATTGTTTCAAGAGAGATTTTTCGCTCGGCTTCTTTTTCATTATGAAACGCATAAAGTTCTCTGATGTGAGTCTCAATATGTTCCAACATTTCTAAGCGCAGATCTTGAGGAAATGGAAGTGTTGTGAAACCATTTTCTCTGTATTGTTCTTCTATCGCCGAGAGGCTTTGAGCCATGGTGTTTAGTCCTTTTTTCTTATTCAAAAAAGATGAGAGAGTAATCTCCAGAATATTTTGTTTGGCGAAACCACCATTCCCACTCTTGAGGGGTGCAAAAAGACTCGCATGTCAACTGCCAATAGAGGAGATTCGCTTTTTCTTCTTCGTTGCGGTATGATTCAACGACGATGTATTTGTTTTTTTTTCCAACCCTTTCAATTTCTTTCAGTGCTTTATCAAGCTCATAACAGTAAAGATTATGCAGAGTGTTTATGGAGATAATGAGATCAAAAGTGTTGTTTTCATAGGGAAGATTTGTGGCACATCCTTGTGTGAGCAAGGGTTTGATTTCTGTTTTTGCGTGATTGATCGCATACTGAGAGATATCGAGACCAAAAACTTCTAAACCAGGAACCTCTTGCATCAAGTCATGAAGCAAAAAACCTTTCCCACAGCCAATATCTAAGACCTTTTGCCCTTTTTGAAGTCCATAATGTTCGGCTAATTTTCGAGCCACAGGAGCCCAACGACCATCGTAAACGAAGCCTCCATAGCCCGTTTTACGATCTCCGTCCCAGTAGTCAAAGTCAAATTTTTTCGCACGTTTCGCAGCTTCTGCCTTCGGGTATTCGGTGACTCGCGCGATGTAATCTCTCTTCGTCTTTGAATGGATGGAGGTTGTGAAATCTAGGTAAGCCATGAAAAAGTCCTGTCTTGATCTTGTCGTATATGCCAAAAAAAATATTTTTTGTCGAAAAATTTGATTTTAAAAGAGACGAGAATATACTCACGTCCGTTAGACAAGGGGTTTTTCACGATGCAAGGACAGAGCGTTACAAGAATTAGGGTTCCATTTTTAGATCTCAGAGTTTCTTCTAAAGAAAGGCTGGCTCTCCTCTCTGCAGTGGATCTGGTGTTTCAGCACGGTCGTTTCATCTTGGGCCCTGAGGTGCAGCAACTCGAAGAGTCTGTGGCAAAATATTGCGGAAGACAATTTGCGATTGGGACAGGTTCTGGAACCGATGCTCTCTTTTTAGCTCTTAAGGCGCTGGACATTGGCTCAGGCGACGAAGTCATTACGACAGCTCTTTCTTGGATTGCGACAACGAATGCCATTGCTATGACAGGAGCTAAGGTTGTATTTGCCGATATAGGAGAAGATCTCAATATTGATCCTGAAAGCGTCAAAGAGCTGATTACAGAGAAGACTAAAGCCATTGTGCCCGTTCACTATACGGGGAAAATTTGTAAAATGGATGCTCTGACAGCTCTTGCCCAAAGATACAACATAAAGCTTGTAGAAGATGCAGCGCAAGCTTTTGGCTCCACTTTGGCAGGAAAGCGCGCAGGCTCTTTCGGCGATGTCGCTTGTTTTAGCATGAATCCAATGAAAGTATTTGCCGCTTGCGGTGAAGCGGGGATCATCGTTATGGATGATCCTCTGATCTATGAAAAATTGATGGCTCTTCGTTACAACGGAACTGTCAATAAAGAAAAATGTATTGCTACTAGCCTCAATTGCAGGCTCGATACAATTCAGGCGGCGATGCTTCTTCATAGATTACAAGGAGTCGATCTTTTGATTGAAAAGAGGCGCGCTATCGCCAACCGTTACGGACAAGGAATCACTTCTTTTGTTCGTATTCCCGTGGAGGCAGAGGCCGAGAAAGGGGTTTATTATACATATCAAATTCAAACCCCAACAAGGGACGCTTTAAAACAATTCTTAGAAGAAAGGGGCATTGAAACAAAAATTCAGCATCCTTTTTTAATGTGTCAACAGCCTATTTATCAGCATCTTTTGCAGAGATCCGTTCCTTGTGCTGAGCGGCTTGTACGGGAAATTCTCTGTCTTCCCATCCATGAGAAAATGTCTTTAGAGGAGCAAGACTGGGTGATCGATTCGATTGCGAGTTTTTATGCTTGAAACAGATTCTGTTTTGCTTGTGCGACAGCCCATTGCGACCGTTTCTAAAGAAAGGGTCGATCAGTTAAAACAACAAGCTTTTCTTGCGCCTTTAAAACGAGCGCGTCTTTGCCTCCATCACTCTCATGAAAAAGCTGTTCAGGAGATGGTGATCGCTTTTCATAAGGATTCCTATATTCGACCGCATCGCCACCCAAATAAAACGGAATCATTTCATATGATTGAAGGGAAGGTGTTGATTGCTTTTTTTGGAGAGACAGGAGAAGTTTTTCAGACACTTTTGCTAGAGGCAGATGTTCGTAAAAATTTTTTGTATCGATTGTCTTCCCCTTACTGGCATAGCGTTCTTTGTTTGACAGAATTTTCTGTTTTCCACGAAGTCGCTGAAGGACCGTTTGCAGGGTCCGAGTATCCTTTGTGGGAGCCACAGAATACAGGGGAGTCGATTGCACAGTTTCGGCATAAAATCTTGGAGATAGTTCAGTGAAACAGTTAGGTGGATATTATTTGAGCGAGGAAGAACTGTCGCGAGCAGGTTTTAAAAGCATTGGGAAAAATGTCAAGATCCATTCGAAGGCAAGCCTTTATGGTCTTGAAAATATGAACATCGGCAATCATGTGCGCATTGATGATTTTTCTGTAATTATCGCGACTGGAGAGCTTGTTCTTGGAAACTACGTAAGCATTCCAAATTTTTGTTTTCTTGGAGCGAAGTATGGGATTTCAATCGAAGATTTTGCCACCCTAGCGCCTGGGGTCAAAATCTTTTCTGCCAGCGATGATTATGAAGGATTTTGTCTTGCTGGTGTTACGGTGCCGCCCGAAATGACAGGAGGGCTTCGAGCTTCTGTGTCTCTTGGAAAACATACCCTCATTGGCTGCGGAACCATTATTTTGCCTGGATGCCATATTGGCGAAGGATGCTCTGTGGGGGCTCTCTCTCTCGTCAAGCAGGATTTAAAGCCTTGGGGTATTTATGCAGGGATTCCTGCAGTGCGTAAAAAAGACAGAAAAAAAGATTTGTTAAGTCTTGAAACAAAGGTGGATCAGTGTCTGATACAGAGTTAAAAAAAGTATGGAATCAATATGTGGAAGGAACGCAAGAAGCCTTTGATCATCCAGAGGTTTCTATTGGTCCTTGGACCTCTTACAATCTAATGAGAGATCCAAAGCATAATCTTTTTGTGCTCGCGCGCTATAAATTTTGTGCGAAAATGCTAGAAGGGAAAAACTTAGTGGTTGAAGTGGGGTCTGGCGATGGCTTTGGGATTCCTATTATGGCGCAGGCTGTAAAACATCTTCATTGCATTGATTGGGATCAACGCAATCTCGAAGGGTGCGCTAAACGATTGGGTCATTTGAAAAACGTCTCGTATGAAAAGGTCGATTTAAATCAAACCTCTATTCCATTGCATGCCGATGCTTTGTTTTCTGCAGATGTGATTGAGCATATTGAGCCAGAACATGAAGATCGATTTATGCAAAATCTTTGCGGCCTTCTTAAAAAAGAATCCGTTCTCATTTTGGGAACACCGAATCTTTATGCGCAGCAATACGCGAGTAAAAATAGCGAGCTTCTTCATATCAATTTAAAGAGTCCAAAATCTTTAAAGGAACTCATGTTGCGATATTTTAAGTATGAATTTAGCTTTGGCATGAATGACGAGGTTCTTCATACGGGTTTTGGTCCTATGAGCCATTATCTTTGGTCTGTTGGAGTGGAAAAAAGATAGTTTTTGGCAAAAAGAAGCTGCTTTTCTTTAGACAGAGGGAGATCCACCGCAGCAAATCGCCTTCTTGCTTGCTCTGTATCGAGAAAAACATTGAGGATGATGCAACACCATTTGATTTTGCAAACGGGGAACATTTGCCGCGCTCTCTCAAGAGTTTTTTCCTTATTCCTGCTGAAGGAGGCGATGGCTTCTGCAAAAAAGGAAAAATACCTTTGCGGGATTGGGATTTTAGGCTGCAAGAAAAAATCGCAAATCGTTTTCACAGGATCATCCCATCCCGCATACTCGAAATCGAGATAAAAATGTTTTTTGGATACAAGGGTATTGTGTAAGCCAAAATCAGAGGGCGTAAGAATAAAATCCTCGGGCGAGGGATTGAGAGCTTGTAAAGCAGTTTTACATTGCGTGTTTTTGAGATGGTTCCATTGAGGCAAAAGCGTTGCGTGGATAAAATCTTGCAGATTTGGATCTGACACGGCGAGGAGTTTTGACAATCTTTTTTCAACGGCTTGAAAATAATCTTCCACTCTAGAACAGCTTTCCGATGCGAAAAGAAGATGTTTCCCTTGGCTCTTATTTCGGTTGAGATGTTTTAGAAACTGTACGCTCGCAGCGATAAAAGAATCTGTTGCATCAGCCTCTGTTGCAAGAGAGCCGTCAATATAGGAATAGAGAGCGAGGTTTTTTTCTGTATTTTTGTAGAGAGGTTTTGGTACACAGTCGATCCCTTGCGCCGTAGCGAATTTGAGAAATTCAAACTCGGATTGCAATCGAGGCCGTGCATCGTCAGGATGTTGAAAATAGGATTTCAAAAGTAAGGAAGGGTCGTTTTGAAATTCAAGACGAAAGACTCTGTTGTTCGCCCCTCCTGTGAGAGGTGTTTGGGCGATAGGGAGAGCAGAAATGCCAGCTTCCTCTAGGAAGCTAAGGTCGAGAGCGCTTGTTTCCACGATGTCAAAGAAATCCATTCTGGGGTGTTTGGCTCTCGATGTTCAGGATCGAAAAGCACTTTTTGCACATCGGGAGGAAATGTTTTCTCCCGAAGAAGTTCTGGCAAATCGTCAATAAAAAGATCGCAATGGGCCAAAGCGATCCGTGTTAGTTTCTCTTTAAGGGTCAACTCAAAATAGGTGTGAATCTGAGGCGTAAAAAAGGACTGTTTTGAGAGCCAATTGAGCGCCGCTGCATGGAGATCGACTTGTGGCCCCACATAGGGGTGTTTTGTCCGATGGCTGATGATGGAGATTGGGATGTTTTTTGCCAGACAGGCGTGAAAAAAATCTTTTAGCCAAGGAAAGGGTTTTGCCAATGCCATTCCCTCTCCATAAATACACCCTTGAAGCTGCGTCCATTCTTTTTCTTGTCCCAAAGCGCGAAGAGCGTCGCGCAAAGCTGTTTTATTGGGCGCGAGTGTTTTTGGAACGAGCGGATGCTCTTGGATGATTTTTTCAAAGACGCTCTCATAACACACAATCGTGTTGTCAAAATCAATGCCAATGTGCTTCCAGCTCATAAATCCATATCGATCAAAGGTCTCAGTACTTTTCCGCCTTCCAGCTCGTCGAGGGCTGTTTCAACTTGATTTAAGGGGTAAATGTGATTGATAAATGAAGAGAGATCGAGCTGGCCGTAGCGAATGAGATTGCAATAGCGGGGGAAATGAAGATCTGGCTGATTATCTCCGCCCCAAGTGCCGAGCAATTTTTTCCCTTGATTAAACTCTTTGGGATCTAAGGTCAACTCTTGGCCAAAGCGAGCGTTGCCTACAATGACAGCAGAGCCCCCTTGGGAGCGAACAGCTTTTAGGGCTTGGTGCATGGCGATAGGACTGCCGCTGGCTTCGATGGCGTAATCGAGAGTTCCAATTTTTTGTAAAGCTGCGAGGGGATCTTCCAAAGAAGCATTGATGCAGTGCGTGGCGCCCATGGCCTTTGCGAGAGAGAGTTTATGCGGGTTCGTATCAATCGCAATTCTGGGCGCGCATCCAGAAATTTTTGCCCCCAGCAGAGCAGAGAGCCCAACGCCACCACAGCCAAAAACAGCAAGACTATCTCCGGCTTTAGGCTTTGCTGTATTAAACACAGCCCCAAGCCCTGTAGGGATCGCGCAGCCGATGAGCGCCGCTTCTTTAAGGGGAAAATCTAGGGGGATGGGCGTGAGTCGGTTTTCAGAGAGAATGGAGTGATGGCTAAACGTGGTGATTGCGCCAGCGTTGACTGCTTTTCCTCTCCAGTCATAAAGAGAGCCTGCCACATTGGCACCGCTTCCTTTCATCCAAGAGAGGATGACATGATCTCCAGGCTTTACTTTTTCAACTTTAGGGCCGATCTCTAGCACGATGCCACTGCCTTCGTGACCGAGACAGTGAGGAAGATAAAGATCCTCTCCTCTGTGGCCGCGCACTTCGAGAAGTTGGGTATGGCATACGCCGCTATATTTGATTTGAATGAGGACTTGTCCAGGTTTTAGGGGCGGCAAAGTGATCTCGTCGATAACGATGCGATTCGACTCAATAAGAATGGCAGCTTGTGTTTTCACAACGGGTTCCTTGGATAAATGAAATAATACGCTGCGCAAGAGCGCTTGGAATGAGCCCATACTCAGCGCGTAAATAGCTTTGAGAGCCAATGGGGTGGGGAAATCGATCGGGAGTTCCATTGCGAAGCAGGCGCACATTTTGAATGTGTTGATCGACCATCCACTCAGCAAGTCCTGCGCTAAATCCGCCAATAAGACTATGCTCTTCAAAGGAAACCCAAAGAGGAAATGACTCAGTCAAAGAATGGAGAGTTTCTGTATCGAGCGGCTTTACAGTGGGAAAGGAAAGAATTTTGGGAAAAATGCCTTCATTAACTAGATGCTTTGCGGTCTCCATTGCGATGGGAAGCATATTGCCTGTGGTGAGAAAGGCGATCTCTTTCCCCTCTTGCATTAAAAAGCTTTTGCCGATTTTTAGCGCGGGAAGCGTGTTGTGGACGAGGGGCTCCCCAGTTTTTCCTATGCGCATGTAAAGAGGGCCTGTAGAGGTAAGCGTCTCTTTTAAAAGCGCTTTGAGTTCCATTGCGTCGCCAGGGCAGAGGACAGTCATATTGGGAAGGCTTCTTAGGAAAGAAATATCTTCGCAAGAATGATGCGTGCATCCGAGCGAGGCGTAGGAGAGTCCAGATCCTGTGCCAACAATCAAAACGGGGACATTGTGATAGCAGATGTCGTTTCGAATCTGTTCCAAGCAGCGCGTTGTATTAAAGGGGGTGATCGTATAGGTAATGGGTCTTAAGCCACACATGGCAAGCCCTGCTGCCATGCTCGCCATATTCGCTTCAGCTACGCCACAATTATAAAAACGCTTTGGAAATTGCTTTTTAAAGGGATCGAAAAGACGGTTGCCGATGTCTCCAGAGAGAAGAACGATGCGCGAGTCGAGCGCGGCTAGATCCAAAAGAGCCTCTGCAAAAGCGTTTCTCATGAAAGAAGCTCCTTTTTTGCTAAACTTAGCTCTTCTTCATTAGGAATCCGATAATGCCAGTTGTTGTCATTTTCCATGAAAGAGACGCCCTTGCCTTTGATTGTGTGAGCGATGATGGCGGTGGGTTTCCCAGAGGGGTTTTCGCTTTTTGCAAAGACAGAAAGAATGTCTTCAAAACAATGACCGTTCACTTCGTAGGTTTGCCAGCCAAAAGCCGTCCATTTGTCTTGTAATGGCGATAGCTGCATGATCTCTTCGCTTTTTCCAGTAGCCTGCCATTTATTAAAATCGATGACGGCAATTAAATTTTCCAGTTTATGGACTGGAGCAAAAAGGGCAGCCTCCCAGACCGAGCCTTCATTGCATTCTCCGTCGCTCATCAGAACCATTGTTCGGTAGTTTTTTTGTTGTATGAGCGCAGCGAGTGCATGACCGATTCCGAGAGAGAGTCCATGTCCTAAAGAGCCTGTGGCAACTTCAATGCCAGGAACGCAATGGGGTGTCGGATGTTCAGGGAGGGCGCTCGCATTGTGATTGAAAGTTTTAAGGAGATCGAGCGGAAAAAATCCTTTTTCAGCAAGAATTGCATAAAGAGTTGAAACCGCGTGTCCCTTGCTTAAAAAAAAACGATCTCGGTTTGGATCGCAAGGATTTTTTGGACAAATGCGTAGAAAATGAAAATAGGCGGCGACGATAAGATCGACGCAAGAGAGAGAAGAGCCCAAGTGAGGGGCTTTGCCGCGATGGGACATTTCGATGATCCGATAGCGCGTGAGCGCGGCGATTTTTTTAAGCTCTTCGATCAATGTCATGCGCTCCTTTGTACTCGAAGGTAAAATAAATTTATATGGAATTTTGATATAGGGCTTCCTTGCGCACGATCGTTTGGAAAAAAATACAGAAAAGGGAAAAAACTGATAAAATATAAGGAAATAGGGGTTTTTAGAACGATGAAAAAAAGATTGCCGATTGGTCTTAGCGATTTTAAACGGTTGATTGACGGCGGCTACACCTACGTCGACAAAAGCCTTTTGATCCAAGATGTGGTCGAAAGGGGCACCCATGTTGCGCTGATTCCGAGGCCGCGGCGCTTTGGCAAAACGCTCAATCTCTCGATGCTCCGTTATTTTTTTGAGAAAACAGAAGCGGATACGGGCTATTTGTTTGAAAATCTTGCCATTTGAAAGATCGAACAGTACCGCTCCATGCAAGGAAAATTCCCCGTGATCTTCCTTTCTTTAAAAGATGTAAAACATTGTTCTTGGGAGGAGACTTTTAAGGCGCTAAGAAAAATTGTGGCCGAGGAATATGGAAGACATCGCGCTGTCATTGAGGTGCTCACGCCGAGGGAGCTTTTTCTTTACGAGAGAATTTTGGCGGAAGATGAGGACAAAACGCTCATTGAGCAAAGCCTGCGGTTGCTGACCGAATGGCTTTGTCGCTATTATAAGCAGGCGGCCATTCTCCTTCTCGATGAATACGATACGCCAGCCCATAGCGCGTACGTTGGAAATTATTACGATACCCTGATTGATTTTATCCGCAACTGGCTGTCAGCGGGACTCAAAGACAATCCTTATTTAGAACGAGGCGTTTTAACGGGAATTTTGCGGATTGCCAAAGAGAGTGTTTTTTCGGGGCTCAATAATATCAGCACATTCACCTTTTTTTCTGAAGTTTTTCAGGAAAGATTTGGTCTTTTAGAGGGAGAGGTGACGGCTTTGCTAGAAGAGCACGAATTGTCTGACAAGCTGACAGAGATGCGGCAATGGTATGACGGCTATCGCATTGGCTCTTGTGCGGATGTCTACAACCCTTGGTCTGTTCTCAACTGCATCGCAACGCGAGGGAGCCTTTCGCCTTATTGGGTCAATACGAGCGACAACGCTTTAATGAAGCATTTGATCGTACAGGGAACAGAGGATCTTAAGGTCGATATTGAGGAGTTATTGAAAGGAGGTGTGGTGGAAAAAACGATTGAGGAAGGCATTGTATTTCCTCATCTCGAACAAAATCCGAACGCTGTTTGGGCTTTGCTTTTATACAGTGGCTACTTAACGATTGAGGCTCTGCCTCGCTAGGGCACCCCTTTACAGCTGCGCATACCGAACCTTGAAGTGGGCGAGCTGTATAAAACAATGATTTTAGATTGGTTTAAAAACACCTTGCACGAACACAAGTACCGCTTGGCTTTGCGCAGTCTAACTCAGGGGGATGTCGAAACTTTTTCTCAGCTTTTTCAGGAATTCATGATGAGCTCTGTGAGCGTTTTTGATGTCCCTGCAGAGGATTCTGAAAAAATCTATCACGCGTTTATTTTGGGAATGCTGATCGGACTCAAAGATCATTATGACATTAAATCCAACCGAGAAAGCGGTCTCGGTCGATATGATGTTATGGTGATTCCTAAAAATCCCTTGGATCTAGGGATTGTAATGGAGTTTAAGAAAATCGGCCGTTTTGAAAAAACTACGTTGGAAATCGCTGTCGCGTCCGCTTTGCAACAAATTGAGCAAAGAGGGTATGCGGAGAAGCTGCGAGAACGGGGCATTAAGCGCGTCTTGGCTCTCGGATTTGCCTTTGAAGGCAAAAATGTTTTAATCCGCTCCAAAACTAATTTTTCGTAATACGAGAGAACTCAAAAACCAGTAGAGAGCGAGAACCGGAAATATTAAAAGTCTATAGGACTTACTGTGAGTTTGTTATGCATATGATCGAGATTTGAATCGTTTTCCAGAGTCTGTGCGGCGTTCAATGGGATACGCGTTATATCGTGCTCAGCTTGGTGAACGACATGCTCATGCTAAGGTTATGAGCGGGATGGGCAGTGCTAAGGTGTTAGAGATACGCGAATGGAGCGAAAGCGGGACATATAGAGCCATGTATACCACAGAAATTGCTGGATATATATTCGTTTTACATGCATTTCAAAAAAAGTCCAAAAAGGGAATTGAGACCCCAAAGCAGGACATAGATCTCATTAACTCGACTTTGCAGCTTTGGGGAGATGCAATTAAATTGGATTTGCCTTTGAAGGCAAAAATGTTTTAATCCGCTCCAAAACTAATTTTTCGTAACACAAGAGAACTCAAAAACCAGTAGAGAGCGAGAACCGGAATAAAAAGAAGAGCGCCGTCAGAGACGGAAATCAGAAGGAAGGTACTAAGGCCACAAAGAATATTTTTCTGCATTAAGGAAGGGGAGGAAAGGGCAAGAAGGATCGGAGCGCTCATGCAGAGAAGGTAGCAAAAAAGACCGATGAGACCAAAATTATAAATAATCCCGAGATAAACCATTTCACAGATACCACAAAAAGGTTTGTCTGGAAATAGGGTTGCTTGAGTCAAAATTTTGAGTTGATCGAATCTGCCGCCGAGATTTTGATCGAAGAGAAAAGAAACATTAAAGCCAAAAATATAGGTGACAAAAAAAATAGAGGCAAGGCTTAGACAAGACCCTAGAAGAAGTTTTGAAAAAGAGATCCGTTTTGTAGCAAAGAGCGAGCGAATGAGAATGCTGAAAAGAAGGCCAATCCAAACAGTGCGAGAAAAGGAGAGGATGAGAGAAATAGCCACGACGGTTTTCTTCCATGTTTTTCCTTCTAAATGTTGATAGAGGGGAAAAAACAAAAGAACGCAGATTCCATAAATATTGCCATTATTATACGTCGAAATGAGCTTGAACACAGAGCCCCGATTAATGAATTTTGAGTCGAGCTCTCCTAAGTCGTGAAAATTTGTCGTCAAAAACGGAATTTCTATAAATTTTAGCGTGAACAGTTTGTAGAAGAAAAGAAAAATGCCATAGGCGGCGATAAAGAAAATCCCCTTTTTTAGAAGTTTGAAAAATAGAGCCATGTTCATAGCGTCAATCGCATCCGAAAAACACAAAAAGAAAAGATAGGGAAAGAAAAAGAAGCAGAGAGAAAAGGAAATCGCAAAAGGAACATTGTCTATGCCATAAAGGATAAAACTCAAAGCGCTCAATGCTTGAAAGGGAAGGGTAAGGCATAAAGCCTGGATGCGGATCACTTGGCAAGAAAATGAGGGGCGAAACAGTGAGGCAATAAAGCATAAGCCGAGAAAAAGATAGCCCCAGGTAAGAGGGACGCCTCCGATTTTAAACCCCCCTTTTGGAAATACAAGAACGAAGAGCCACAGCAGATAAAGAGCCCAGGTGGGATGGGTAAGCCTGAGGGGTATGTTGCGCATGGCTTGGATGCTAGGTGTTTTTTTAAAGGATGTCAATACGAGTGCTACTTAGCTCGACTTTGCAGCTTTTGTGGGCTGCCTGCCTTGGCTATTTGTCCTCGGACGTTCGACCCATGGTCGAACTGGGCGATTATTTAAACCAGGCAGGGGTTTTTAACCCCTTCCCGATTTAAATAACGCCCCCGAGAACAA
>CAIPFQ010000240.1 GCA_903864395.1 uncultured Chlamydiae bacterium
ATTATGCCAGGAGTGCTTATTTTAGAGGCGCTCGCACAGACGGGGGGCATTTTGGTGCACCAAAAAGGATATGATAAAAAAATTGCCGTTTTGTTGAATATAGCGAATGCGAAATTTCGAAAACCTGTGCTTCCTGGGGATGTTTTACATTTTCATGTAAAAGGTCTTCATATTAGTGCGACAGGAGGAAAAATTCGCGCCAAGGCAATGATCGGAGAAAAATTAGCGGCAGAGGCTGAACTTAGCTTTGCTCTCATTGATAAAAAACAGCTTTAGGAGCCCATTCATGGTACAAATTCATCCCCTTGCAATTGTTGAACCGGGCGCGATTCTTGGTCAAAACGTATGTATTGAACCTTTCGCTGTGGTCAAAGGAACCGTGTCCTTAGGGGATCATGTCATTGTAAAGTCCCATGTCTATATCGATGGACATACGACCATTGGAGAGGGAACAGTGATTTGGCCAGGCGCTAGCATTGGCACAAAGCCTCAAGATCTCAAGTATCGCGGGGAAAAGACTTATGTAGTGATTGGGAAACGATGTGAAATTAGGGAATATGTAACGATTAATTCCTCTTGCCAAGAGGGATCGGTTGTAAAAATAGGCGATGATTGCCTTTTGATGGCTTATTGCCATGTCGCTCATAATTGTGAGCTGGGCGATGGCGTAGTGATGGCCAATAGCGCGATGCTGGCAGGCCATGTGACGGTGGGCGATCGCGTTCGAATCGGGGGCATGACGCCCGTCCATCAATTTTCTCGGATTGGCGCTCACGCGATGGTGGGAGGCTTTAGTGGCGTTCTTCGCGATATCCCCCCCTTTACAATTGGCGGAGGGTTTCCTTATCGGTTTGGGGGCATTAATATTGTAGGTCTTAAGCGCTATCAATTTCCTCTTCATGTGCGTAAAGCGATCGCCCAAGCGTTTAAGCTCACCTATCGCTCGGGGCTTTATCTTGAAGAGGCTCTTGCAAAAATTGAGCAGGAGATCGAACCGTTGCCAGAGATTCGGCAATGGATTGATTTTTGCAAAACCTCCAAAAGGGGCATTTTAGGCTTAGAGGGTCCCCTGAAACAAAGTGACACTTCAGAAGAAGATCCTGTCTAGATGCGAATTGTATTTTTTGGAACGCCCGATTTTGCGGCGCAAGTGTTGGATGCTTTATTTGATGCTTCGGTGAATGTGGTGGCTGTGGTTACACAGCCAGATCGTCCGAAGGGTCGATCTCTCCAGATGGGTTTGTCTGCCGTCAAACAGCTTGTGAAAGATCGGGGTGTGGATATTCCTATTTTTCAGCCAGAAAAAGCTTCTGATCCTGCATTTCTCTCCCAGTTAAGAGGGGTAAGAGCGGATCTTTTTGTTGTGGTGGCTTATGGTCAAATTCTTTCTCAAACGCTTCTCGATATTCCGCCTCTAGGTTGTATCAATGTTCACGCAAGTCTTTTGCCTAAATTTCGGGGCGCGGCTCCGATTCAGCGTTGCCTTTTGGCTGGAGAGCGAGAGACAGGCATTGCGATTCAAAAAATGGTCAGGCAAATGGATGCGGGCGATATCATTGCAACCGCGAAAATGGAAATTACGCAAGGGATGACGTTTGGCGCTTTGGAACAAGCGCTGTGTGATTTGGCAGGGCCCCTTTTGCTTCTTGTTTTGCGCTCTTACGAAAACGGAATCCCACCTGGCGAGCCGCAAAACCATACATTAGCCACTTTTGCTCCAAAGATTACCGTGGAAGAGGGAGCCATTGATTGGAGACGCAGCGCCAGAGAAATTCTTTCCTTAATTTGTGCTTTTTCTCCACGCCCTGGTGCTTGGTGTATGGCTCTTTCAGGGGGGGAAAGGCGACGAGTAAAAATTTTGCTGGCAGAGCTGTCTTCGAGCCGAGGCGAGCCTGGGGTTTTTCTCCATCGAAATGGGGAAGTAGGCTGTGGACAAGGCTCTTTAAAAATCATCACGCTTCAGCCTGAAGGAAAAAAAGCGATGTCAGCCGTAGATTGGCTGCGCGGGTTTAAAGATCTTCCACAATTGCTTAGTTAATAAATAATTTAAACTATTAATTCTTTTTTTAAGTGATTTCGATTATTTACTTCTTTATCTCGACTTTGCAGCTTTTGTGGGCTGCCTGCC
>CAIPFQ010000241.1 GCA_903864395.1 uncultured Chlamydiae bacterium
AGGCACAGTGCCATACTCGCGCAGCTCAAGATACCACCAATAGTCTTCGCGCTTTAAACCAAACGCGCTCATTTTTTGCTCAAGGACATCGAGACGCTCTTCGCGCTGCGCACCGCCGATGATTTCCCCAATTTTTGGCACGATGATATCCATCGCAGCCACTGTTTTTCCATCGGGATTCGAGCGCATGTAAAACGCTTTGATCTCTTTTGGGTAATCCGTAAGGATCACCGGCTTTTTACAAACCTCTTCTGCCAAATATCTTTCGTGTTCTGATTGAAGATCAATGCCCCACTCCACAGGAAATTCAAATTGTTTTGGCGCTTTTTTCAAAAGATGGACAGCTTCTGTATAAGACAGATGGGCAAACGGCGCGCTTGCAACGTGCTGCAGCCTCTGAATTAACCCGTTTTCAATAAACTTGTCGAAAAATTCGAGGTCCTGTACGCAATGCTCTAGTATGTAGCGGACACAAAATTTGAGATAGCTTTCGGCACACTCCATATTCGCTGTGAGATCAGCAAAAGCCATTTCTGGCTCGATCATCCAAAATTCGGCTAAGTGGCGCGATGTATTGGAGTTTTCAGCGCGGAAAGTGGGCCCAAAGGTATAAATATCGGAGAGCGCGCACGCTAAAATTTCGCCTTCGAGCTGTCCAGAGACGGTTAAAAAGGCGTTTTTCCCAAAAAAATCCTCTCCAGGGTCGGCACTTTTCTCTAATGTCGTCACACGGAACATTTCTCCGCCCCCTTCGCAATCCGAGCCTGTGATGATCGGCGTTTGGACATAAAGAAAATCTCTGCTTTGGAAAAAAAGATGTGTAGCGAGAGCCAGGGCGCTGCGGACGCGCAGCACGGCTCCCTGAGTATTTGTTCGAGGGCGCAGGTGAGCGATGGAGCGTAAGAACTCAAAAGAGTGTCTTTTTTTTTGTAGAGGGTAGCGGGCGCTATCGCAGAGACCCAAAATGTGGATTTCGGAAGCTTTTACTTCGAGCGCCTGATTTTTCCCAGGGCTCTCAACGAGAGTGCCCGTAATAGATACAGAGGCCCCTGTCGTCATTTGAGGCAGAAGATCGGCGTAGCCAGAAAGCGAGCTCTCTGCGATCACTTGGAGATTGGCGAGGGTAGATCCGTCATTGAGTTCGATAAAGGCAAACGATTTTTGATCGCGCATTGTGCGGATCCATCCAGCGACGTGGATCGGTCGGTTGATCAGAGCGGAAGGGCCTTTGGCTTGAAGAATTTTTTTTATTTTTGTCCGTTGCATAAAAAATTACCGTGTTGCGAAACTGCGCAGGAGGGCAATTTCTTTTGTCCAGGAAGGGGACCCATCGGGCGTTTCTAAGTATTTAGGCAAATCGCGCGTTTTAGCCGATTCCATGAGATATCGAAAGCATTCGATGCCGATTTCTCCAGCCCCAAGGGGGGCATGCCGATCGACGCGGGATCCGAGCTCTTTTTGAGAATCATTAATATGAAAAGCATAAAGGTGTTTTAACCCAATGATCTCGTCAAATTCTTTGAGCGTGGCCTCCCATCCTTCCCTTGTTCGAATATCGTAGCCTGCGACAAAAATATGGCATGTGTCAATGCAGACCCCGATTGGGATTTTTCTATGAAGATCGTGCAGGATGGTTTGAATCTGCTCAAAACGATGACCGACGCTCGTTCCTTGCCCCGCAGTGGTTTCGAGAAGGAGTTTTGTTTTCCCTTTTGCGAGCTGTGTATCGAAAAGAAGAAGACTTTCTGCAATGGTCGCAAGGCAATCCTTTTCGTCGCCTGTTGTCGCAGCGCCTGGATGAAAATTGAGAAAGTCAATCTTGAGTTGATGACAGCGCTTGATTTCTTCGCCAAACGCATGGCGGCTTTTTTTTAAAAGTTCGGGATCTGGCGAGCCGAGGTTGATGAGATAGCTGTCATGGCTCATGATTTTTTCCATGCCAGTTTCTGCGCGCGCTTTTTCCCATAAAGCGATTTCCTCTTCGCCAATCGTGCGACTATGCCATTGTTTTTGATTGCTGGTAAAAAGTTGGATGGTAGAGGCACCGATCTTTTGCCCTTCGTAAAGGGCGTTAAAAGAGCCCCCTGCCGCCGAGGTGTGCGCGCCGATGATCATTTGCTTCGTCATGCGTATCATGGTACATTATTATGGACGATTTAGGCAATGGATCATGGACACTCTTCAATCTACTTTGCGGTTTGCAAAGCATTTCTTTTTTGGAACCTCGCTGAGCCGTGCGAGCGGCCTCCTTCGCGATATCGCGATGGCTGTTTTTTTTGGGAGCTCCCCTAAAATTGCCGCTTTTATGGTGGCGTATCGTTTAGCGAACCTCTTTCGAAGACTTTTTGGAGAGGGCAATCTTCAATCGGGCGTCGTGCCCCATTTTGAAGAGATTCGGGGCCGCGATCCGAAGGCGGCTTTTCTTTTTTATCGCGACGCCGCCTTTTCTTTTTCTGTTGGCATCGGTGGATTTGTAGGGGTGATGACGGCTTTTTTATGGGGGATTAAAGATTTTTTATCGCCAAAAGGGGCAGAAATTGTCTCCTTATCCCTTTGGATGGTGCCGGGGCTCCTTTTTATTTGTCTATCCGCTTTGAATACAGCCCTTCTTCAGTGTCAAAAAAAATATTTCGCCCCCGCGCTTGCGCCCGCGCTCTTTAATGGCGTATGGGTTTTGGCTGCGTGGATCGGGTGGGTTTTTTTTCCTTCCGATGCCATGGTGATTTTGAGTATGGGGGTGACAGTCGCTTTTGCGGCGCAATGGGCAGCCACTGCGCTACAGGCGCGCTTTGAGTGGAGAGAGCATATGAGTCTAAGGGAGTGGTTCCAGCCTCAAATTTTTCCTCCCTCATGGCGAAAGATTTTAGCCCCGATGGGGCTAGGGATCATCGGAGCGGGGGCGATGCAAATCAATAGCGCCCTCGATGCGATTTTTGCTTTGGTTGCAGACCCTTCGGGGCCTGCATACCTTTGGTATGCTATTCGCATCGAGCAGCTCCCTTTATCTTTGTTTGCCATCGCTCTTTCGGGCGCTCTTTTGCCCCCTTTGTCTCGATCTATTCAGGCAGGGGATTTAGAGGGGGCGCGAGCGCTTTTAAGAGGCTCTTGCCAAAGGGCTATGTTTTGGATCATCCCATGCAGCTTTGCCCTATTTGCCTTAGGTGCTGCAGGTCTCAATCTTCTTTACGGCCGCGGAGAATTTGGCTCAAAAGATCTTTTGCAAACTCTTTTTTGTCTTTGGGGCTACGGCTTAGGCCTGATTCCAGCCGCACTTACGCTGCTTTTAACGGCAAGTTTTTATGCAAAAAAGTCCTATAAAATGCCTACTTTCGCCTCTCTTTTTTCGGTCGGTTTTCATATTCTTTTGAATGTTGTTTTGGTGTTCGTTTTACAGTGGGGGGCGGTGAGCATTGCTCTTGCGACGAGTCTTAGCGCGTGGATTAATTATGCGATTTTAGCTTGGGGCACAGAAGGGATTGATTTTTGCTCTATGATGAAAATAGGATGCGCAAGCCTTGGCGCTGCGATGATGACGGTGGGACTCGGTTCTTGGGCGGGAGACCCGACGCTGGCCATTATCCAAGGCGCTGAGAGCCTGTTTTTGCATGGTTTTTGGAACCAGTGCGGCCAGATGGGAATGATGGGATTGTTCTTTGCTTGTTCTTTTCTAGGGCTTAGTTGGGCGATGGGACTTTTTGTTTATACAATTGAAGAAAAAAGCCCAGAGAAAAATCCTGGGCTTTCAAATGATTAGGTGCTGTGAGAGATAAATTCGCAAACCAGCGGAACGTTGATCGGAAGAGGGAAGGGCACTTGATCCACTTGCGGGGAGGAGAGCACTCTTCCAGAGAGTTTGTCAGCTTCGATCGAGAGGTAGGCAGGAAGCTCGTGTCTGCTGCCCTGTTCTTGGGCCTGTAAAACAAGCTTCATTTGACGGGAAGCGGGTTTTATAGAAACAAGCATTCCAGGTTTTACCTGAAAGGATCGTCGGTCAACTTTTTTCCCATCTACTTGAATGTGTCCATGGGTTACGAGCTGTTGCGCTGCAAAGATGGAAGGGGCGAGGCGGAGGCGATAGACGATGTTGTCTAGGCGGCACTCGAGCTGCTCAATGAAAATTTGCGCAGTATTTCCCTTTGCAATCGCCGCTTTTTTATAAGCATTGACTAGTTGTTTATAGCTCAACATACCGTAAACAGCTTTGAGCTTTTGTTGCTCGTCGAGCTGCATACCGAAGTCGGATTTTTTCTTTCTCTTCGCGCCATGCATCCCCGGTGGATGCTGTTTGTGAAGGAGTGGGTTGCGTGCCTTGCCAAAGATGTTTGTTGCGAATCTTCGTGCGATGCGGTTTTTAGGTCCTCTGTAACGAGCCATGGTTTCTCCAGAAATGATTTTCGTTAAAGGATGATAGTGTATCAGAGATCGGTTTTTTCAGCAAGAGGGGGGAAGAAAAGTCCCGGAAGAAAAGTCCCGTTTTTTGAGTTTAATTGATGTTAACAAATTATTTTAAGTATTTTATTGATTTTTATTCATTTTTATGTTAAAATAATAATAAAAGGTTGTTTTTTAATGTCTGTTTACTCTTTCGATGCCATGAACATGTGCCCGAGTGCAAATTGGGCGTCTTGTGCCGAAGCTTTGAGCGAGGGCTGTCTCAGGGTCGCTCGCGCAGTCTATTGGTTTGTGATTGAAAACCGATTTGGGCTCGCGTTTCTTGTGGGTCTCCTCGTAGTTCCTTCTCAATGGTCTTGTAATAAGGGATTTAATGCTTTGTCTGATCTTTCAGAGATTTGGGAAAAAATAGAGTGCAAGGGGTCTTCTGTTAAGATAGAGCGTTTTGGTAACGAAAAGGGGCTCTCTGGGGTTATTTATTATCCAAAGAGGGAAAGTAACCACGAAAAGAAAGGGGAGTGTATCCTGTATCATGCTCCTAATGGGGTGACATCGACGGGTTGGTTTTTAAATTGCGAGAACGTGTTCTTAGAAGGTTTTGAAGAGACTCCCCCAGGAAAACTTGCGAAGAGCTTGGGAGTCCCAGTCATTTTGTATGATTATCGAGGCACAGGATTGAGCGGAAAAACTCCCTTAGGGGCCACTTACGAGTCTGTTGTAAAAGACGGCCAGGAAGCTCTGCAGTATGCGCTGAAAAAGTTTGATGGCCATGTATACTCTGTTGGCACCTCTTTAGGCGGTGGCGTAGCAGTAATGTCTTTGGATAGACATTTGAACGAAGGAAAGAACGAGGTGGATGCGAGTAGAATTACGTTAGTCAGCCATAATTCTTTTGCGTCATTGCCACGAGTTATTCTTCCTAATTGGCCTCGTTTTGCTGATTGGCTAGGTTGGTTGATTGGCGCGCACATGAACGCTGAGGCTGCAGTCCAAAACTTAAAAGAAAAAAAGGTAAAGATCCTGATTCTTTCTCACGCGGGAGATGAGATTATTCCCTTGAAAGCGCAAATTACACATAAAAGTGATAATAAAGTGTCTTATTTCCAAGACACTGTCCCGCAGGAGGCGTTGCTCACAGTAAGCGTAGAATTTGAGCCAGACTCAGGCTCCTTCGGGAGAGATTCTTCAAGAGAGATCTCTTTGTCCGAGGTGGCTGAATCTATGAGCAACGCCCCGCAGGATCGGGTTCACATGGCTCTTACAAAGAACCAACTCGACGCTTTCACAAAATTCAACATTCCAACAATTGCCAACAAATAGTGAGACCTAGTAGAATCCATGCCGTATGGATTATTCAGTATTGGCTTATTACGCCATCGTAAACATCGCCGACCCCAAAGCTGAAGTGGCGCGTCATAAGGAGTTTTTTAAAGCGCGCGATTTTCGAGGGAGAATCTATTTTTCGGAACAAGGGCTCAACGGCCAGGCAAGCGGTAGCGTGGCGCACACGCAAGAGTATATGGCTTGGCTCAAGGAAGACCCCCGATTTGCTTCTATGCCTGTTAAAATCCACCCTTCCAAAGAGCATGCGTTTCCAAAAATGACGGTGAAATATCGCCGCCAGCTCGTTGCGATTGACTGCGCAGTCGATTTTTCTCAGAGAGGGGAATCTGTGTCTCCAAAGGTCTGGAAAGAAATGCTCCAAAAAAGAGGCGATGACACACTTCTTCTCGATGTGCGCAACGACTATGAGTGGAAAGCGGGGCATTTTGAGGGGGCCGAGCTTCCAAAATTGGAGCAATTTCGTCAGTTTCCCTCTTATGCAAAACGTTTGAAAGAGACATGCGATCCAAAAACGACTCCTGTGATGATGTACTGCACAGGGGGCATTCGCTGCGAGTTTTATTCAGCCATCTTGAAGCAAGAGGGTTTTGAAAAAGTGTATCAGCTCGATGGCGGGGTGATTCAGTATGGTTTGGAAAAGGGCTCTGAAAAGTGGCAGGGAAAATTATTTGTTTTCGACGATCGCCTTGTGGTGCCCCTTAGCGAAGAGGCAAATACCATTAGTGCCTGTCGCCATTGCGGTGTGGCGCGCGATGTCTATTACAACTGCGCGAACATGGATTGCAATGAACTGTTTTTTTGTTGTCCCGAGTGTCTGAAACAACACCAAGGCTGTTGCTCGGACGGATGTCTTCAAGGCCGGGTGCGTCCTTTTAAGGAGAGTGCAAAACCTTTTCGCAAGATTCGATGCGGCTGTATTACATAATTTTTTTCCAAGAAGATTCTCTCATCATTCAGCTTGAAGATCGGGAGGCGAAGAGAGTTTTGTATTGGGATACGCTCTCTGCTGGCGCCGCGCCAGAGGATCGCGGTCTCCTTCTTTTCATAAAGAAAAATCTTTCTCGCTTTTCGCGCGATTTTGAAACGCTGCCCTTAAGACGCATTGAAGTTCTTTCAGAAGACGTGTTTGAAGCGATGCGCTTGCTATCTCAAACAAAACGAGTCATCTACCAACGCCAGCCGTTGCTCTGCGACTGGACTTGTTCTGTCCCCCTTGTATTTCGAGGAGAGGAATCGGGTCTTTTTTCGCCCTATCTTCGCGCCCTCGATGCCATGATTCCCTTCGCATCGTGTGAAAAAATCTTCCCCCTTTGGTGTCTTGTTCAGGGGCGCGCTTTTCCGATTTGCACCACGATTCCTTGGAAATGGGTGTCTTTATTTTGCAAGGGGCCTCTTGTCTTAGAGGGGCTGCAAAAAAAACGGTTTCTTGAAGAGGAGCCTTTGGTTGAGTGGGAAAAAAAAGAACAAATCCCCCGCCTGGTCTTGACAGATGGGACAGGCTGTTTTGCCAACCTTTCTGAAGCTCATAAGGCATGGGAAAAAGATCTTTTGGAAGCAGGTTTTATGCGAAAAACGGTTGGCAGCTCCCACTATTTTTGTCCTGGCGCCCAGGCAAGAGACGCTCTTCTCCTTCTTCTCGATGTGGGGTGGGAGGTGTTTTTAGCAGATGGCAAAAAACTCTATCGCCAAACGTCCATGGCCCTGGACGTAGGGGAAAAATCAGGACGCATTTCGGTGGGCGGCTCAGGGATGTTCCAGGGGAAAAGCGGTTTTTTTCGCCCTGTCATGGAGGCTTTTAAGGGAGGCCGTCTTTGGGTCGATCTCGACGGCACGAGCGCAGGGTTGCTGGATGCAGCGAAGATTTTGCCGTTGGAGGGCGTTTGGGAGGGAAATTTTTTGGAGATGCCAAAAACTTCCGCAGCGCAGCTCTATCCTCTTTTGGAATCTCCGCAGGCTCGCTGGGAGGAAGCGTTGCAAAAAACGATCAGCGCTCTAAAAAGTCAAAAAAGCGATACCAAAGCTCCTCCAGGAGAGGTTTTTAAGGGGGATCTTTTAGAACATCAGCAAAAAGGGTTGGACTGGCTTTGGTTTCTCTACGAAAGAGGGTTTTCAGGTCTTTTGGCCGATGAGATGGGTTTGGGCAAAACAGTGCAGGTGCTGGCATTTTTTTCCCGCCTTCGGACAAACTTGCCTATCTTGATTGTAGCTCCCGCCTCCTTGCTTTTTCAGTGGCGCGCCGAAATTTCTCGTTTTCTCCCTTCTGCGCTTTTTGAATATAAAATTATTTCCTATGCCCATCTTCGCCAAGAGATTAAAACGCTTTCGGCGCTGGAATGGGAGGTCATC
>CAIPFQ010000242.1 GCA_903864395.1 uncultured Chlamydiae bacterium
AAAACACAAACTTGATCAAAATATGATCCATTCTTATGTAAACAGAAGTCAAGCCTTCAATGAGCAAAGTTTAGCAAGATTCAATACTGAAAGCTTTATTAAATTGCAACAGCTCCGCATCCATATCGAACAAAATCATCAAATCCTCAAAGAAATGCACTCTTCTATAGAAATATCTCAAGAAGAAGAGGAAGAAGAGATTCCTGAAAAAATTTTCGAAGAAAACATCCCTTTGGAAAAGGAATATTGCATTTTGATGGAGGCGATGGATGCCCTTTTTCATCTCACACAAGCGACAGCAACGACCACACAAGAATTACGGCTTCTCGTCCCCAATCCACGCTCTTTTTTCACAAAAAAAAAACCGCAGTGGCGTCGACTTTTTGAAGAAACAGTAGAGGGATACTCCTCTGGGATCGAAATGATTCAAGCAAAAATGTTAAAGGCTCTCGCAGAGGCAGGCATCCAAATCATCCAGCCCTACCCAAACGACCCCTTCGAAGCAGAAAAACATCGCGCCATTGAACGCGTTTCTGGCAAAGAACCCTATACAATTGCAAAAACTGTTCGCTATGGTTATCAAAAAGGGAATCGAGTGCTGCGCGTCGCAGATGTAATCATTTATTATTGACAAATTTTCAGGAGTTTTATGAATACAGAAGTTATTGTCGGCATTGATTTAGGAACAACAAATTCAGAGATTGCTGTTGTTAAAAATGGAAAAATACATCTTATTACTTTAGATGGTTCGAAAATTGTTCCTTCCGTCGTTTCTATCACTCCAACGGGGCAAATTCTCGTAGGCAATCTTGCCGTAAACAATGAGCTCGCAGCCCCTCTAGACACGATTCGTAAAATTAAAAGAAGAATGGGGGAAGAGGAAACATGGCTCTTACAAGACAAATCTTATTCTCCAGAGATGATCTCGAGCTTAATTCTCAAAAGACTAAAACTAGCCGCGGAAGAGCTCCTTGGGATTTCAGTTCATAAAGCAGTGATCACCGTCCCTGCCTTTTTTAATGAAAAGCAGAGGGAAGCCACCCAGAGAGCTGCTGAATTAGCCGGATTAGAACCTGTCCGCCTGTTAAATGAGCCTACGGCAGCCGCTTTAGCGTATTCTCTTGAAAAAAAACAAGAAGGCTATAGCCTGGTCTACGATTTAGGAGGGGGCACGTTCGATGTATCAATCGTTAAACTTTCAGAAGAATTCATGGAAGTCAAAGCGAGCCACGGAGACACGCAGTTAGGAGGCTCCGATTTCGATCAAATGATCGCAGAACAAGCAAGACAATCGTTTCAGACACAATATGGACTCGATCTTTCCGCAGACCCAGTCGCGTGGGTGCGTGTTATGCGTGCGGCAGAGGCCGCGAAAATTCGGCTCTCTGAAGAGGCGAGCGCGCAAATGAGCGAAGAATTTATTGCCACCAAAGATAACGTTCCCCTTCATCTTCAATTTAAAATTTCTCGCACACAATTTGAGGACATGATTCGACCCTCCATTGAGCGCAGTCTCGTCTCTGTCCGCAAAGCCCTAGAAATGGCTGCGATGACGGCAAAAAGCTTAGAAAAAGTCATCCTCGTCGGTGGAGCTACGTATACGCCCCTCGTTGCACAAATGCTTGAAGCAGAGCTCAATATTGTGCCACAGGCCTGGCTAGATCCTTCCACTGTTGTTGCCATGGGAGCCGCCGTCGAGGCAGCACAGCTGGCAGGCCAATCGATCGGGCCTCGCATGATTGATATCACACCGCATAGCCTCAGTATCGCATGCCTCAATGACTCTGGCCATTTGTATCCTTCCGTTCTTATTCGACGCAACACGCCGTTGCCTTGCAGCGGCTCTCGTGTCTTTTATAAGCAAGTTCAAGGCCAACAAGCGATTCGAGTTCATGCTTATCAAGGAGAGTCTTCCCAGCTAGAAGAGAACCGATCCCTGGGCAGCTTTATGTTAGAGGATTTGGAAGACAGTAGCGATATGGACGTTCATATTAAATTTCAGTTAGATCGCAGCGGTTTATTGCACGTGACAGCCACCGATATCAGTTCTGGGAAACAGGCTGGGCGCACCTTAAAAAAGGTGACTGCCTCTCGGAAAAAACAAGCAAACATATCAGACTTGCAGTCGATTCGCATTCATGTGGAAGAACAAGTTCAACTTGAAGAATTGGAGTTATGGGCAAGTGGGGGAGATACGCTAGAAACAGATCTTGCGGAGAGCTATCAAGACCTTATGGATCGAGTGTCGGAACTTTTGGAGGGAATGACTCTAACGCCTGAAGATCGAGAAGAACTCGTAGCCGCTCTCAACACTCTGAAATTTTCAAACAACGACTCTGTTGCTGCGAAAAAACTTTCAGAATTACTCTATTTTTTACTATGAGCGATTTTTTTTCTCATTGTCCCATTTGTCGGGCTCTTACTGTAGAGCCCACAGAATTTTGCCGTCGCTGCGGTTGTCATTTACTGCTTCTAGTGAAAGTCAAAGATTTTGAAGAAGACTGCAACATGAGCAACGAAGCGACAGCATCTTCTAAAAATTTTGATTCGTATCCGTCATAAAACTGCTATTGTTCGCAAGGGACATAGGAGTCCCTTTGAGCGCAGAGCATTTTTCCCAGGAATACGTGAGACCAAAACAAAGGTTGGCGCTATAATTTTTCGAAGGAACGACTCCAGAGCGTCCTCGAGATCCCATATAAGAGCCGTGCCCTTCAAAACGGAAAAAATCATTCGCTGGCACCGAAAATTGCGCCCCCACAATAAATGTTCCTGCGCGCCCCTCCGTGTACAACAAACCGCGCTGGTACGGCGTTCCTACCCAAAGCATCAAATTTCCTTGCGCTGGAAAATAATGACTCCAAAATAGATTGGCTTGACTCACCCCTTTAAACTGAATAGGAAGCCCCTGCAATTCTTCATCGGCTGTATGGATCGCATACGAGCCCCAAACTCCTATTTCATCGCTAGACCCCATCACATATCCAACCTGTCCTCGGACTTGATCAAAAAATGGATTCAAAGCAAAAAGCCCAAAATTCTTATTGAGCATCCAGTCATAGGCAAACCCTACATGCCATCCAAATTTTTTTGGCGTTTGCCAAGAAACCGCAGCCGTAATAAACCCCTGCTGCTGATAGGTTTTTGAGTTTTTATAGGGCGTAGACGCCCGTCCTGCCCAGTCATAAAGACCGTAGCTCCCTCCAAGGGCCCCAGAAAAAGAAGAAGGCAAATCGATTTGCATATTCAAGGCAGCGAGAGATCCAAAAGTATTTCCCCAACTTCCCGAAAAAATGCCCCGAAAATCATCGAGTGCAAGCGTCATATCCAACACGACTGGAAATCTGCAAACTTTCTCCAGAGAACTTTCTTGCCCTTCAGAACACAAGGCTCCTATAAACAGTAGATTTCCAACACATCCAAACAACACTTTTTTCATTCTATAACCCTTTTCCCTTGCTATCCATTCGCCTTCTCTTGTAGATTTTTTTATTACATTGGTCAACTGCTTAATGAAGACGATCCTTTTTTTTGTTTTTGGATTTTTCTCTCCTCCTTGGGGCGAGGCACAAGAGGTGCGTTTGTGTAATGTAGAGCAAATCACATTTCATTCCATGGGCTTTGAGAAGGCGGGAGAATCTTATTTCTCCCCAGACGGCCACTCTTTAATTTTTCAAGGCATCTTGAAAGGAGAAGAAAACTATCAGATTTACACGATCGATTTATACACAAGACAAATCAAAAGGGTCAGTACAGGGGAGGGTGCCTGCACCTGTGGGTTTTTCCATCCCGATGGACAAAAAATTCTATTTGCCTCAAGCCATGAAGATCCTACGCCTTGTACTGAGGAGAAAAAAGATCCCCTGCGCTACCATTGGAATCTTACCCCCTATATGAACTTGTATGAAGCAAACCTTGACGGTTCTCAATTGCGCCGATTGACCTCAGGAAAAGCCTATCACGCTGAAGGGGGCTTTTCTCCAGATGGAACACAAATCGTCTACGCAAGCAATGAAACAGGGAGCATGAATCTTTACATTGTCAACGCCGATGGCAGCGATCCAAGACAGCTTACCCATACGCAAAACTGCTATAATGGAGGCCCTTTCTTTTCTCCTCAGGGAGATTGGATTGTATTTCGCGCCGATCGAGAAAAAAAAGATTGTTTACAGCTTTTTTTAATCCGTCCCGATGGGTCTGAAGAGCGTTCATTAACACACAACGAATTTGTCAATTGGGCTCCTTATTGGCATCCCAATGGAAAGCTCATCGTCTATACAACATCGAAACACGGCCATGGGATGTATCAGATTTATCTCTTAAATATTGAAACACTTTCCGAAGAGAGACTGACCTACTCCAACACTTTTGAAGGACTTCCCAGTTTTAGTCTCAACGGGCACCACATCACATGGACATCTAAACGAGGCGACGGAACCTCACAAATATTTATCGCTGACTTCACACAATGAGGAATTATGCCACGCATCTTTTTTTTCTTTTTTTCTATCGCTTTAAGCCTTTATGGACAAAATCAAACTTCTTATGTCACTAACCCCCTCCCAGAAAATTCTCTTCCCTTTCGCCTTTCGATCACCCAGGCTCCCTTTTCTCTCCCCGTAGGACTGCAAGCCTATGTAGCTGGAAGGGCCAATCAAGAATGGCTGCTCCTCGCAGGAAGAACGTATGGTCTTCATGGATTTACGGGGGATACGTTTCCCGTCGTCTCGCAAAACACATCGCTCTTTGTCTTCAATCCATCGACAGGGATCACGGCCTCCCGTTCATTGACAGATCCAAGCTCACAACTATCGCAAGAACAGATCGATCAGCTCGCCGTCACAAATGCCCTCTATTTTCAAGGCAATGGCAGCAATACACTTTATGTGATCGGAGGGTATGGCTATAACACAGAGACGGGAGCCTATGAAACCAAATCTGTATTGACTGCAATCGACGTTCCTGGCCTCATTCGATGGGTAAAACAAGAACCCAATGCCAAAAGTGCAGCAAGCTGTTTGCGCCAAGTTTCTAATCCTCTTTTACAAGTGACAGGCGGGGTGATGTTTCAAGCCAACGCGCACCAACCCTATCTCGTGGGATTAGGACAAAACTTCACAGGTGTCTACACGACAAATTCTAATGGCAATTACACGCAGCAAATTCGCTCATTTCAAGTGATTGACACGGGGAAAAATTTTTCCGTGCAGCCCTATTCGCAACCAACCCCAATACCCACCTATAGACGGCGCGATCTCAATATCATGCCTATCATCAAACAAGTCGGATCTTCCCTTGAACAGGCTTTCGTTGTTCTCGGTGGCGTATTTACTCCAGGAGCGAATGCTGGCGCATGGACGATTCCTATAGAAATCGCCTCCAACGGCTCTTCTAAAATGCTCGATGCTTCAAATCCCAATACATTCGCCCAAGGCATGAATAATTATCATTGCGCCCATACGGGACTCTACTCAAAAAAAACGGGAGAAATGTATTTGCTGCTTTTCGGCGGCATCAGTTTTCTTTATTCAGTCAATGGCGGTTTTTACAATCCTGGGGGCTCTTTTACGCAAGATTCTGGCCTTGGATTTACGAATGATGTCACAACCATTCAGATTGATTCCTCAGGCAACTATCAACAGTATTTTATGAGTGCGACATACCCCTCGATCCCCCCTTCTTTTGGCACAAGTCCGAGCCCTGAACTGCTTTTTGGCGCATCAGCTATTTTCCTGCCTGCGCAGGGAGTCCCTCTCTACCCTAATGGAGTGATTATCCTCGATCAGATCGTAGCCTCTCCTACACTGCTCGGATATATTGTAGGAGGCATTCAAAGTTCAGCCCCAGAAACAACCAGCGAAGTGGGCAACGTCGATACGCGCGCTTCCAGCTATATATTTTCCGTGATGCTGCTTCCTCCCTAAGGGCTCGTAAGCAAATAACTGTTACATTTCCGCTGCGCCAGCATCTTCACCTTTGCACCCGGCTGCATCGACCATGTTGCAGGCACATGGCTTGGCTTCGCCGCTAGCGTTGCCTGGTGCAAATCTGAAGCGCTGGCTTTGCGGAAACGCAACATTTATTTGCTTACGAGCCCTAAGCCATCGCATTTTTCGTTGATTATTAAAACATAATCGAATTATTATTCGGTTATGTTTGACAAAACGTATGTTCTTTCCTTTTCTGAGGCGTTACATATTCTCTTAGAGAGACTTAGCGAGCCATCTCCCGGCCGAATCCAACTCCTTGTAGGTCCAAGACAAATCGGAAAAACCACCCTTCTGTTCGACCTAGAACAAAGATTCAGTCCTAACGCCTTGTACACAGCGCTCGATAGCCCTGAGGCCGCCCTTCCTGGATTCTGGGAAAGATTTTGGGCGCAAGCAGAAGCCATGGCTCTCAGCAAGGGAACGATCATTGTCCTTCTCGATGAGATCCATGTGTTGCCTGGATGGTCAGAAAAACTCAAAGGGCAGTGGGATCGAATAGCGAGAACAAAAATTCCGATGCATATTATAGCCACAGGATCGTCCGCCCTAGCACTGGGAGGAAGTTCTCGAGAAAGTTTAGCTGGACGCTTTGAAAAATTAACGCTCACACACTGGACTCCTGCCTATTTAGCAGAGGCTTTTCAATTTTCCCGAGAGCGCGCCCTAGAGCTATTTATTCAAAAGGGCGCATACCCTGGAGCGGTTCGCTACGTAGAAGATTTTCCCCGCTGGAGAGCCTATGTACGCGATGCCATCATTGAAACAGCCATTGGTCGAGACATCCTCAGTCTTGCCCCTATTCGCAAACCCGCCCTCTTGCGTCAAGTATTTGCTGTGTGTATGTCTATGCCAGCACAAATTCTTTCTCTTCAAAAAATGATGGGACAATTGCAAGAAGCTGGCACCATCGAAACAATTGCCCATTATCTAGCTCTTTTAGAAGAGGCGTTTTTAGTCGCTGCCATTCCTAAATTCTCGTTGCAAGAGATTCGGATGAGAGCTTCTCCTCCCAAGATCGTCGTACTCAGCCAAGCCTTACTCGCTGCAAGTCTCTCGCAAGGTCCTCCTGAACAAAGTCTCGATCCTGTCCGTTTTGGATTTTGGGTCGAAAATAGTTGTTTGGCTCTCGCTTGGAACGCAGGGCAAAAAGTAATGTATTGGCGCGAAGAATCGCTAGAGGTCGATGGTGTCATCGAAGGTTCTTGGGGAAAATGGGCCATTGAAGTAAAGACGGGAAAATTTACAGGAGCTGATCTTCGCGGACTTTTTGAATTTACAAAGCGTTACCCAGAATTTCGCCCCTTAGTGCTTTGCAATAAAACAGAATTGGAAAACGGAGAACGCTTCTGCCATGCGCTCTGCTGGCAAGACTATCTTTGGGCAGGAAAGCTATAAATTCGCAGGGCTATTTCATCAAATTCTATTTGACTTTAATAAGTGCGTTATGTTGACTTCAGATATCAAGAACCATTTCTAGATATTCAGTAGACATCGCTGCCTTAATCCTTTTATTCTCAATGCTCAGTGTGCCTGATTCCCTCCGTAAGTGTGTAAATGCAATACGACGCAAAGTCGCAAGATTTGAGGGTCATGAACGCCTCTGAGAGCCTTGCCGTCTATGGCAATGTGTTTCGTTTCTCCGAGTCATGTGTAGATCCAGTTACGAAAACAATTTGAAAATGCTTGAGGGCTAAGATGAGCGAATATTCTCCAATAAATCACGCGAGATGGGACGCCATTTTAAGTATCAGTAAATTGAAAAAATAAACCACAGAGATAGCCACCACAGAGAAAAGAGAGAATTTTGGGTATTCGTTTCATTTCGTCCCCTTGTGTGCCTCTCGGTAAAGATCCTTCCCCACGAGAAGACAGCAAAGTCTCAGCCGTGTTGGACGAAATTAAACGGGTAGCCAGAATTCTTTTCTAAAAATGCGAGAGCCTCTCTCGCCTCTGTGGTCGCTGTCTCTGTGGTTCATTTTCATAACACACTGACAATGAACCAAGCGTTGCATGCTGGCCTTTGCTAGATTGTTAAAAAACACCATAGGGGTTGCAGCCATCTCTGACCACTTTAAATTTTAATCTATTTGTCGCACTTCACGGTTGAATGGGCGACTTAAGTAGCAGTGAATTGAAAAAAATAAACCACAGAGATAGCCACCACAGAGAAAAGAGAGAATTTTGGGTATTCGTTTCATTTCGTCCCCTTGTGCGCCTCTCGGTAAAGATCCTTCCCCACGAGAAGACAGCAAAGTCTCAGCCGTGTTAGACGAAATTAAACGGGTAGCCTCGGTTTCCTTCTCTACATCGTCCACAGCGCACTCAGTCAACAAATAAGTGATAGGATGCTGCGAATTTTTTAAATGTCAACTAAAATTTTTCGTTATTTTCCGTTATTTTTCGTTATTTCGTTGTAATGGAAAGCATAAAGACCAATACAAATGGCTCCCAATCCAGCCACGATCGATACAGAAGCCACAATCCAAGAAGCGATGAAAAGAGGAATTACGCCAAAAAACTCAAAAATGATCAGGGTCAAACACGCTAAACTAGCGATCGCGCAAAGCGCACACGCCAATATCGCAGCCTTGCGCGATCTTAAAAATTCTTGGCAGTTAGACCACGCCCCCTCAAAGGCAGAACAGATATCCATAATACCTTGTTTCCAAAACAAGCCAATGATAACATAATTCCCTGTTTTTTTCGGCTATTTTCACAATTCCGACACCGACTCGGGAAACGGAGTCTTCAACAGTCATCGTGAAATCAGTGAATCCATCAGGAGCGAATGTCGGAATTGTGAAAATAGCCCAATAATTGACTAAAATCGATGATTTTATCAAAATAACCAGTATCCAAAACACTTTCATCGACTCCATTCACATGAATCAGAACAGGCCGGATTGAAAAATGTTTTGCAACCGTGAATCGGGCTCTTTTTTCTTCCATTTCTTCGAGAATTTTTTTCTCAATCTTGTCCTTCTTAAATTTAACTTCGCACAAGTACAAGGTATGAAACCGAGTTTGAATCAAGTAGTCGATTTGGCATCCAGGCTGTTTTGTCGTCGCTTTTTGAAAAAATGGACCATCCATAACGACTTGTTCGGCTGTTATATTTAGCATTTCCCAAAGAGTTTTATAATTATGGGTCACAAGGTTTTCAAACTGCAATCCCATGACACTTTCCCAGTGAGGAAGATGACTCAGCATCGACTCTGCCACTTTTTCTTGTTCGATTTTGGCGCGATTCGGCTCAATATACTTCAAATAGAAGCGCAAATAATTATCGCTCAATCGATAACGGCTGAGCTTTCCATACTTCCCGCTTTTCAGATCCCACGAAAACTCTCTTCTTACGAAGCCCGCTTTAAGCAATTCTCCTAAATATTGGCTATACAATCCTCCCTGACTTTTGTTCAATTCAGTACAGATTTGCGTCAATTCTTTGGGCCCGCTGGCAAGACAGGTCACAAGCTCTTTATGAATGCCTTTGCGGCGCGAAAAAAGATCTGAAAAGATCTCATCAAATTCTCGCACAAGCAAGCCTCCCTTTGCAAAACACAACTCTCGAATATTTTGCTCAGCCGTTAAGCTCGGCTTAATTCGCTCTAAATAAAACGGCACGCCCCCAGTGATAGATAAAATTTTAAACTTCTCATACGCTGATATACGAGCTTCCTTAGGATGCCAAAACGTATTGCACGATTTCAGAGGAAGCTCTTCGAGAACCATATCAAGCACAATTCTGCCAAGAAATCCAGTGTTGCTGAGGATGTTTTTTTCAATCCAAGAAGAAATAGAACCGCATAGCGCAAAAATCAGATGAGGATTTTTGCTAAAATACATATCCCAAGCCGTTTTTAAATGGCCTAAAAATTCAGAATCTTGTCCTCCCATCCATGAAATTTCATCAAATACAATGAGCACGCGACCTTTTTGAGTGTGTTTGGAAAGGTGCCAAAAAATATTCCCCCAATCCTCTGGCTGAACGCCAGGAATCCCATTCCTTTCGAGCTGCTTTACAAAAACGTTGCGCTGCGACTGTGCTGTTGTCTTGAGTGCTGGAGGATTTCCAGAAAAAAAGTAATTTTTTATTTCTTTGCCAAACTCAGTAAGCAGCCTGCTTTTTCCAATCCTTCTTCTGCCTCGAACCACAATAAGATTCGCGCTCCTCGTGTTCAACAAACCTTTAAGTCGGGCCATCTCCGCTTCACGGCCAATAAATTGCGTCACTCAATGCTCCTAGATTTTTTCCCCATAATGCCCATCGCAAAACAATAAATCAATCCGCAAACGGAAAAAACTGCGATTTGCAGATGATTTTTTCGTATAAAAAAACCATCTGCAAACAGGGTTTTTAGCTGTTTGCGGATGGTTTTTGAAAAAGCCCCTTATCCCAAGTTCAGTGACTTGATCGTGATTTTTTACTTTCGCAAACTATTCACAATCAACCGCTTAAAAAGTCAGGCTCTATGGTGATTTTAGTTTTTGTAA
>CAIPFQ010000243.1 GCA_903864395.1 uncultured Chlamydiae bacterium
AACAGTACCGAAAAAAAGCGCGCACTCTCGACTCTTCTTCAAAACAGCAAATTGAATCTCACCTTCACGCTCTGCAAACAGCGATCGAGCAAAAAGATGCGCCCCTCGCCTCTCGCATGGGGGAAAAGCTTTTAGAAGTTTCTCAAAGGCTCATGCCAAAAAGCCTTTGGGATAAGGTGCGAGATTTTTTAGGGGCCATCGCTTTTGCTCTGTGCGTGGCGATCGTGATTCGAACTATGTGGTTTGAACCTTATACAATTCCGACCGGTTCCATGCGCCCCACCCTCAAGGAGGGAGATTTTTTAATCGTCTCTAAAACAAACTTCGGAATTAATGTTCCTCTTCGCTCGGCCCAATTTTACTTTGACCCTTCGCTAGTGCAACGAGGCTCCATTTTTGTATTTTCAGGGGATACGATGGATATGCCCGACGCAGACACGACCTATTTTTATCTTTTTCCAGGAAAAAAACTGTATGTAAAAAGACTCATGGGAAAGCCTGGCGATACCCTTTATTTCTATGGAGGGCAGATCTATGGCATAGATGCGCAAGGCAAGGAAATTACCGATTTGCGCTACTCCTCATGGGCGCGATCCCTTGAGCATATTCCCTTTATTCGCTTTGACGGCAAGATCTCTGTCTCCGATATGCAGCAGGGTGTTTCTAAAACAGCGACTTTCTACCAGATGAACCAACCTGTCGCTAGACTCTCTGTCAACGCCCTAGGCAGAGTGCAAGGAGAGGTTCTCTCCGAGAGGTTCACGCCTCCTCTTACGGAGTATTTTGATCTTTGGGGCTTTAAGAATTACGCTATGGCGCGCTTATTGACCCCAGCCCAAGCCCAACAATTCCATCCAGGGGTCAGTGCCGATATTGGACAAGGGATGCTTTATTTAGAGCTCTCTCATCATCCAAGCGTCCAAGGAGGAAAAATCATTCGCGACGAATACAATCGGAGGAGACCAGATCTTAGCGTGGAAACTTCCTTAATGGCTCTCAATAAAGAACAAGTCAACCAAATTGCAAAACATCTCGTCACAGCTAGGTTTGTTGTAGAAAAAGGGGTCGTCTATCGCTACGGCATGCAGATCAAAGACCCCACCCACCTTCCCTATTTGCCGCATCTTAGCGATGTTCCCGATGGCACGTATGAGATTCAAAACGGGACTGCCTACAAAATTCTTTGGGGTGGCATCGCCAAACCGCTGTCTTCAGACCATCCTCTTTATAACCAAAGCCCTGAAAGAGTGCAGCTTCTCTATAACTTAGGCATTGAATTTCTCAATTTTTACAGCCCAGAAAAAAACAATTCCCTTTGGCCTTCCCGATACGCCTATTTTCGCGAGGGAGATTTGTATCTACTCGGCGCAGCCGTAGTGAAAAAAAACGAGCCAGAAATGACTCTTTTTTTAAAAAGAGAATACACGCAACAAGCCATGTCTACCTCCATTCACCCTTATTTTCCTTTCGACGACGAAGCCCCGCCAATTGCCTCTGATGGACACATTGATAAAGAGTTTATTCGAAAGTATGGGATTACAATTCCAGAAAACAAGGTTTTAGCCCTTGGCGATAACCACGCAATGAGCGGAGATAGTCGGCAATTTGGATTTGTTCCAGAAAACAATATACGAGGGAGGCCTAGCTTCTTATTTTGGCCCCCTGGCCAGCGTTGGGGGCGTCTGCCTCAGCCCTTTCATTCCCCCTTTACCTTTCCAAACGTTTTTGTTTGGATCAGTGCGATTGCCATCACAGCGCTCTCTTCTTACTATTTACGCCATCGCAAATACAAACTTTAGGATTTCGCCATAACTTCTTGCGTCATTTGGCTAAATTTTTCTTGATAGAGCTGAATAACTGAAGCTACATGCTCTTCTAGAGCGCTCGCAGGAGTCATGGGGCCGTGACTGAGAAGATTCAGATCAGCAATGTCCCAGCTCTGAGCCAGACGGACATCGAAATTTTTTGCATACAAGGCGATCTCTTTTTTGAGATTTTCGTCTTTAAAGCTGGTGGCCGCTTGCAACATTCGATCGAGTCTTTCCATCTTTAGAGCGCAAAGCATAGCTCTTTTCTCTAACGCAGAAGAGCCTGGAAGATCCAGAGCCGATGCTTTAAATTCATACTCAAGATCGAGCGCGATCAAAGCATTTTCATCCGCACCTTTTCCTGATCCTGGGGCCATCTGACGCAGGTGTGTGAAATAAGAGATTCCCTTTTGCTGCGCTGCATCGACAAGAGGGGTCGCGGCAAAACGCACTTTTTCTGTCAGCGGCGTCTCTGGCTGCCCCTGAATGGCCGCTAAAAGCTGCTGATCTCTCTCTTCTTGAAGGATTTGCACGCGATCTTCCCATGTCTTCCACTCAGGATCTAGACCCACCCGCATAGCCACTAACTGCTTTCTCTCGCTTTGTCCATTCTGATACGAAGCGTCCATTTGTTTCAAAAAAATACTATACTCGCCAGCTTCATAGGCCTTTCGAAGCTCTGCTACAGACGCTTGTCCGCTGCGCTCTAGGGACACTTCTTGCCCAGAGGGGGGCGTAGCATAAAGAGCCGTAAAGCCTAAGGGAGAGACTCCTGCAAAAAGAGCGACAAGGAACATATTGATTTTTTTCATATAACCACCTTATTTAATACTCACGATTATACATAATAAGCGAATAAAAAGAAAACATTAATGATAGTAATCCAAAGCTACAACAGCACTAGAAAATACGGGAGAGTTACGACCAGCAATTGAGAACCAAGCCCCTGCGATCAATCCTAACTTAGGCCCCCAGTTGTACTCAATCGCGGGAGCCAAACTATATGCCGCTGAGGAGCGATGCGCAATCGGAGATCCGAGGCCTGGATTTCCATGAAATTGAGGGCGAGAGCTCCAAAAGCCAACCACATCGAGGGCGAGCGCCCAGTTTTGCGATAGCGTCGCCTCACAAGCTAGATCTAGGGAAAAGCTGTCAGGAGGAAAAAATCTCCCTCGCGTGCCATAGCCTCCCCCATAAACACTCAGCCCTTTTAGATTCACAGGAGGGGAAAAACTATACGCCATATTCATTCTCGCATTGATATAGTGAGGGCCTCGTAAATGGAAAAGATGCCCCATTGTAAAGGCAATCAACGTCGACCATAGCCCAGTTCCTCCTGCGTCTGTGAGATATTTTGTGGGATCTAAATTACGATATTTTCCCGTTGGAATTTTTTCTATCAGGGTCAATTTCATCGATGGGATCCACCCTTCCTCATCCTCTGGATATAATTGAAAATTCGTTCCAATGGAGAGATCGTAAAGCGACCAGTGCCCTTGATGTTGGGAATACTTCCAAGAAAAGCCTGGAATGATTTGAACATCAAACCAAGGAATCACTCCAATCTCAACAAATAACTGCGCCTGTTCGATGAAAAAATTCGGAGAATCTATCGCCTTCCAATGAGCGTCATATTGGCCTTGATTCACAAGCGAATAAAGAAAAGGTTCCACATCGACGTGACCTGGAGCCACCAAAATGGAGGCAGGAGCGATCAAGGGTCCTGTAAGCCAGGGAGGAGGCTCTTTAGGCCCCTCTTCTTCGTAAAGAACCTTCCCTTTCCCATAAAAAAAATAGGGAATCAAAAGAAACAGAAAAAATATTCTTGATCTCATAGGCGCATTCTTTCATAACAATCGTTATGTTAGCAATAGCCTCTTGCATCATCGCTCTTCGAACCGTCTCGATAAGCCTCGACAATGAGAGGATTGTTGTGGAATTGGCCGATACCGTTGAAGCAAGAGAAACTGGCCTTATGGGAAGGGAGGAGCTACTCCCAGGAGAAGGGATGCTTTTCGTGTATGAAAAGGAAGAATGGCTATCTTTCTGGATGAAAGATACTCTCATTCCTTTGACCTTAGCCTTTTTTAATGAAGACAAAATCTTGACGGAGCTCTATAATATGCCTGTGGAAGAAAATACAACTAGACCTCGGCTCCTTTTCAAAAGCTCAAAACCCTCTCGCTATGCGCTAGAAGTGCCAATATACTGGCTCCAAGAGAGAGAAATTCCCCTCGGCGCAAAATTTTCTTTTCTCGATCAACAAAATCTAGTAGAATGAATCCAATGAGTAAAAAACGCAAACGCCCATGGGGTGTATTTTTAGCCATTGCCTTGGCGATTGTTTTCGGCTCCTACGTTGGAAAAGACATGGGAATCTTCGGAATCTCATTTTACGCGATCGTAGACACCCTCGGAACGATTTTTCTCAATGCGCTGAAGCTCGTTGTTGTTCCCCTTGTAATGGCATCGATTATTAGCGGCATTGCACGCGTCGGTGGCGAAGAGAGCTTTAAGCGTCTTGGGCTCAAAATATTCTCCTTTTATATTGGAACTAGCTTGCTAGCTATTCTCATTGGTTTGTTTTTCGTCAATCTCATCTCTCCAGGGACCGCTTACATCTCTACACAGATAGATGCCCACGCCATGGAACGTTTAGCCGTAATCAAAGAGGGCGTTGCAAACTCCCCCGAAGAAAACTCTTTCCAAGGTCTCCTCGTTTCTCTGGTTCCTTCTAATATCGTCAAAGCGCTAGCCCACGGAGACATGCTTGGGCTCATTTTCTTCAGCCTTCTTTTTGGCTATGCAATCACAAAAACTGGGAAAACAAACGCACAAACGTTGATGGGCTTTTTTCAAGGGCTTTTTGAAACGATGATACAATTCACTCATCTAATCATGAAGTTCCTTCCCTATGGGGTCTTTTGCTTAACGGCAAAAGTATTTATGATCTCTGGTCTTGCCTCTTTAGAATCGGTCGGCTGGTTTGCTCTCACCGTTGTGCTCGGGCTTTTTGTTTTTATGTTCGTGGCCTTACCCCTGCTTTTAAAATTCGTAGCAAAGGTCAATCCTATTCGCCATTTTAGAGCCATGGCTCCCGCTCTTGTTACGGCCTTTTCCACTAGCTCCACTTCCGCAACGCTGCCGATCACGATCGATTGCGTAGAAAAGCGCGCTGGGGTTTCCAACCGTATATGCAGTCTCGTCATTCCTTTAGGCACTTCCATCAACATGTCGGGCTCCGCGCTTTATGAGTGCGTTGCAGCCATCTTCATCGCCCAAGCCTATGGGATTGAGTTGTCTTTTTCCATGCAGTTCCTTGTCGTCGCCATGTCGCTGATTGCGTCTATTGGTGTCGCAGGAATTCCGTCCGCAAGCCTTGTCGCAATCATTATGATTCTCAAGGTGATCGGACTCCCCTCTGAGGGAATTGGCCTATTTGTCGCCGTAGATCGATTGCTTGACATGTGCAGAACAACTGTAAATGTCTTCAGCGATAGCTGCTGCGCCATTCTCGTCGCTCGCTCCGAAGGAGAAAAACGAGTACTTTCTAAAGATATATTTGAAACAACAGAGGTATAAAATGAACACTAACCAAAGAATGAACGGAACCGTAAAGTGGTTTAATAAGGACAAAGGATTTGGATTTATTGCTCCAGATGGCGGTAATAAAGACGTATACGTCCATATTTCGAATGTTGAAACCCCAGATCGCATTCTTTCGGATGGTCAAAGAGTTTCTTTTGAAACAGCCACAGGACGTAAAGGTCCAGAAGCTGTGAAAGTAAAAAGCCAAGCTTAAATGATCGGGATGGATTCATCCCAACTTTCAGTATAATCCCAGGCTTTAGAGCCTGGGTCTTCATTGAAGAATATTCTTAAACGGAAGCTTCTTCTTTCTCAATCAGTTCCTCGCCATCCAGCATCTCGTCAATTACA
>CAIPFQ010000244.1 GCA_903864395.1 uncultured Chlamydiae bacterium
ACGCCCCCGAGAACAAATATCCCGAGGCATCCAACCCAAAAAAGTTGCAAAGTCGAGTTAAAAAGGAGGACGGTCCTTGGAGTCTGGAGCCTCGAATGTTTTCTTGATCGAGAGGACTTTTTCTTTGAGAATATAAGTGAGAGTGCCCCCCACAATAATGAGAATAATTCCTAGGAGAGATCGAAGCGTAAGAGGCGTGTTGAGGAAAAGCCAGCTGATGAGGCCTGCGTAAATGACTGAAACATAGCTTAAAGGAGAGAGATAAGAGGCTGTGCCATGACGATAGGCGATGGTTAGAAGAATTTGTGCGATCGCTGTTGTCAGCCCGATGAAAATCGATTGCATCCATTCGATTGCAGTGGGTGGCGTCCAGTAGACCCAAGCAAAGGGAAAAGTAATGAGAGTGCTGAAGGTAAAATAATAAAAAAGCGTTCGACTCAAGGGCTCTTTATTAAGATTGAGGATCCGGAGAGCGCAAAGCGCAATACTCGACGCGATTCCAGCGAAAAGACCCAAAAGGAAGCCTATTTGAAAAATTTGACGCGTTGGGTTGAGGATAACAGCTACGCCAAGAAATCCAACGATGATCGACCACCAGGCGTGACGGCTGACTTTTTCTTGAGTCCAAATCCACCAAATAATGGGAACGAAAAATGGCGCTGTATAATTTAGAATTGTTGCGTCGGTTAAGTTAAGAGCCTGAATAGAAAAAAAATATAAATAATAACTCCCAACGCCAAAAAAATCGCGAATTAAATGGTCTGAGAGATATTGGGTTTTGATGTTGTCAAAGCCTTTGCGCAAAGCAAGCGGAGTTATGAAGATCCAGCAGATGCAATTTTGAATAAAAAGGAGTTGGATGATTGGAAATCCATTGCCAAGTTTCACCACAAGAAAGCTTGCAGTCACGAAAAAAAGATAGGCGATCAAACTAATTCCGACACCAAGAAGGAGTTTAGGAGTAGGAATTTCTTGTTCACGCGCCATACATAAACTTTATCCCTTGAATCCGACCACTGTGGCGTTTCGCCCTGTTTCTTTTTGAGCGCGGTAAGAAAAATAGTCCTTATGATTGCATTGCGTGCAAAGAGAGCTAATTTCTATATTTTTTTCTGGGATACCGCAGGCGGCAAGCTGGCTCTTACTGATTTCCCAAAAGTCAAAATGGTTTGGTTTTTTCTGAAAAGCCCATAGCTCGTGAGGGAGCTCTTGTTTGTAGTTTTTGTATTCAGCGTGATCGGGGCCTAAAGAGGGAGAAATGCAAACAATGAGATTATGCGCTTGCGTGCCGATCTCTTGATGCATTGCATTGACAACTCTCGCATAGATATTTTGCGAAGAGCCTTTCCATCCAGCATGAGCGATAGCAATCGCTTCGTGCACAGGATCATAGAAAATAGCTGCTTGGCAGTCGGCGTGAGTCACCGCGAGCCCTATATTTTTTTCAGTGGTGAAAAGAGCGTCTGCAGGAGGCGTTTTTTCCCCATTTTTTGCTGTGATTCGATGCACATTGGAGCCATGTGTTTGATGTGCAAATACGATTTTAGGTAGCCCTAGGGCTTTGCGAACGGCTTCTCGGTTGAGTTTTACTGTGTCTGGATGATCGCCGACACTCTCTGAGAGGTTCAATGTTCCGAAATTTCCTTGGCTCTCGCCGCCATACCTTAGAAAAACGCCATGAGCAACATGGGGGAAGTTTTCTAAAAGATTGAATTCTAACCACTCTATTTTTTTCTTTCCATTTTCCATAGATCTCCAATTTTGATCCGTTTCTTTTTTACATCTATCATTTTTCTCTCTAGTTTGGTATCTTTTTTTTATGCAGATAATCGATTTAAAATTGAAGGGATTGAAACTGATCGCACCACAAGTTTGGAATGATGCGCGAGGCTTTTTTTTTGAGATGTATCATAGCGATCGATATGCTAATAGAGGAATTTTTTCTTCTTTTGTTCAGGATAATTGTTCTTTTTCTAATAAAGGGACTGTGAGAGGTCTTCATTTTCAATCAGAGCCAGGGCAAGCCAAGCTGGTCTCGTGCCTTCATGGAACAATTTGGGATGTTGCAGTGGATATCCGTCCTGAATCGCCGACATTCGGACAATGGGAGGCCGTCACCCTCGATGCGTTGCACTGTCATCAGCTCTTTATCCCTGTGGGATTGGCTCATGGCTTTTGTGTTCTGAGTGAAGGAGCGATCTTGCAGTACAAGGTTTCCTCTCATTACAATCCAAAAACGGAGCAGTCGATTCGGTGGAATGATCCTGATTTAGCCATTTCCTGGCCGATTACGAACCCACTCCTTTGTGAGCGCGATAAAAATAGTGTGTTGTTTAAAGACTTGAGTTTCCCAAATTTTTGGCTTGACAGACCCGTTCTCGGGGAGACGGCTGCAA
>CAIPFQ010000245.1 GCA_903864395.1 uncultured Chlamydiae bacterium
CGCGCAGCGCCTCTTGCAAACAAGAGACGGATTGGCTTAAAAGCCTGGCGTCATTGATGAGCAGCCCCATTTCTAAATAAGCCTGACCGAAATCTTTGAGCATTTCTGGCGGATGGTATGTTGTGAGCTGCGATGCAAGGGTAAAAGATTTGATCGCTAGGCCGAGATCGTGAGCTTCTCCAGAGACTTTTGCAATTTCAGCCCAAAGAACCCCAAAATCCCAATGCAGCTCGGAAAGAATCTCCTTTGGCTGATTCGACGAGAATTCTAACGCTTTTTTATATCTCTCTTTAGCCTCTGACAAAAAATGGTATTCTTCGTGAATACGACCTAATTGAAACAGGGTATTGCCCCAGGCGACATAGGCTTCAAAGTAAGAAGGATTGAGCTGGGTTGCGATCTTGAAATATTTGCCAGACAAAAGTAAAGATTTTTCTTTTCCTTCCTCCGATCCATATTCAAAAAAAGCAATGCCTTGGCGATACCAAATTTCTGGATTTTGCGGTTCAATCTGGGAGGCGGCTTCAAAAAAAGAAAGCGCATTGAGGTTGCCCTGCAGCAAAGCAAGCTCTCCTTGCGCTAAGTAGCGAAGAGCCAGCTCGCCTCGAAGCTCCATAGGGATGAGAGCCCAATCCCTTTTTTCTTCGATGGGTGCCGAGGCATACCTTCGAGGGAAAAATCGAGCAAAGATTCTATGCAGTGAGTGAGTATAGGGTGTCATGAATCCTTCTTATTAAAGGGGGTCATTATAGACGAGACCGACTTTTTTTCCTATCCGTTGAGATAATTCCCTGGAATCGAACTCATTGGAGGGAATAAAAAGAGAAAATTGAACGCCTTAAATTTAAATAAAATTTTTAATGTTGAGCTTGGATCCCTGATTTAAAAGCTCTGCTTTAAAGAGAATGGATAGTGGAATTTTGAATTTTGGCAGTCTTTCTTTGAGGGCACTTTGTATGGACGCGACGGTTGGGAAGGGGGGAAGCATTTGAAGAAAGGCGGCGGGAACGTGTCCATACTCTGGGTTTTCTTGGGCAAAAACGAGGGCTGCGATGACCCCTGGCAGTCCTAAAAAGGCGTGTTCGATCTCTTCAGGCTGGATATTTTCTCCGCCTGATATAAATTGACGGTCTCGTCTTCCGAGGATGGAGAGCCCCTGTTCAGAAAAACTTCCTAAGTCGCCTGTAGCAAACCATCCATCGGCGGTGCTCTTTGAGTGGATGGTGCCCCCTTCCCAGTAGCCTTCAAAAAGGCAGGTTCCTCGCACTTCGATTTCCCCTTCCGCGGAAAGGCGAACCTCTCTCCCAGGGAGAGGAAATCCTAAAATGGGGCGTCCTTCGCAAAATTCAGGACGCAGTTTAGTGGTTACAAGAGATCCCATTTCCGTAAGGCCGTAAGAGAGATGGCAGGGGAGTTTTTCTGGATAGGAGGCGATGGGGGCTCCTCCGATAAGAAGGCTTTTGAGATGAGGGTAGCGAGGGGTCGATCGATAGAGTTGTGTGGGGACAGCGGACACATGTGTGGGTGTCGTTTTTCTAGGATCGAGGGTGATGGAGGCACCCGCAAGATGGCAGCGAAGGATAATACCGATGCCTCCGACGTGATAGAGCGGCAGCTGCAAGAGCCATTGATCTCCTGGACAAAGATTAAGAGCTTTAACAACTTCTTTGGCGTTGGCGAGCAGGGAAGAGAGAGCCAAAACAGCAATTTTTGGGTTGCCACTTGATCCCGAAGTAAACAGGAGCGCTGAGGGAGTGGGGAGTGGCGCGTAAAGGGGTTTTCTTATCTGGAGGGACAGAGGGAAAGAATCAATAAAGCATTTTGCGTCAAGTCGACTTAAGTGGGCTTCGATTTGCGATTCAGGGATACGGAGGCTGAGTGGACAGACGCAGGCCCTCAGTTTCCAAATGGCAAAAAATAGGGCGACTGTTTCTTGTGAGGGAGGGAGACGAAAGGCGACGCGATCTCCTTTTTTTACGCCTGAGCGAACAAGGTGGAGGGCAAAATTTTCTGCGAGTTGGTCGACCTCTTTAAACGTTATATTCTCGAAGAAGGGTAAGTTTTGAAACATCGATGGGATCTTCTGCATTGGGAGTCCAGAGTAAAAAGCCTTTTTCTGCGCGAAGAGGTGGATTCAAAATATCTTCTTCGAAAAATCGAAAAGTGTCAAGACCGATGGGCGGTGCTGTGGGTAAGGATTGCCTTGCGATTTGAAGAAGCCCCAGACTCGTTTCGTAAGAGGAAGAGAGGACAATAGGCACTTTTGATATGGGAAGAGGCAATCCTTTGACGGTTGGTTTGATGACAAGGGCTGCTAGAGTGGGGATTTCTTCTCGCAGAGAAGATTCATCGAGGGCGATAGGGAATTGTGTGATCTTTGAGAATAAGACAAGATCTTCGTAGCGCGCGATCGGCTCTTCTAAATATTCAAAATCGCTGGGAGAAAAATGGCGCGCGAAAAATAGAGCCTCTTCGAGTGTCCAGGCGCGGTTGCAATCGAGGCGCAATCGAAATTTTTCTTTATATTGTTTGACGCGCTCGATCGCATCCTTGACGGAGAGATGGCCGAGTTTGAGTTTAAGAGTAGAAAAGCCTGATCTTGGCTCATTGAGAAGACATAGAGGCACTTTCAGCGGAGTTTTTACAAAGGGGTAGGAGGCGCACGCCAGGCCGAAGCGGACGGAGGGAAGGCGGGGCGAGGCGGTTTCAAGGTTGGGAAGGAGAGCCAATACTTCTTCGAGTGCCTCTTCGAGGCTTTCTTGGCTTACGCCAGGCAGTGGGGCAATTTCTCCCCAGCCCTCGTTCCATTGGAGGATTAAGCCTTGGCGCAGAGACCGTTGTGGGGCGCAAGTTTTGAGTGCGTAAGAGTAAAGGCGTATGAGGCTGGGTTGCGATAAGTCTCTGTCATTTTTTTTTATTTTCATTCCGATGCTTATCTTCTATTATTTTGACTTTTTTATAGATCTCTTCTCGTTCTTTCTTTCTTTTTTCTATTTCTGTTGACAATGTAGCATAGGACTCTCTTTCAACGTTGCTGAAATCTTTTTTTCCGATCCACCCACTAAAGAAATAGCATAGAGATATAAATCCTTCTTTGTTTATAATGCGCCATGTATGTTTCTTTTATGTTGTTTAGGTTTTGTAATTCTTTAACTCGACTTTGCAACTTTTTTGGGTTGGATGCCTCGGGAGATTTGTTCTCGGGGGCGATTATTTAAATCGGGAAGGGGTTAAAAACCCCTTCCCGATTTAAATAATCGCCCAGTTCGACCATAGGTCGAACGTCCGGGGACAAATAGCCAAGGCAAGCAGCCCAAAAAAGCTGCAAAGTCGAAACAGCCCCCTAAACTACCCCATTCGAAGAATATTCGCAAGAA
>CAIPFQ010000246.1 GCA_903864395.1 uncultured Chlamydiae bacterium
ACAACGATGGGTTTTTCTGCGAGAAGTGCCACCCGTAGATTTTCCTCCAGTGCCGAGCCGCTCGACACATCGAGAAATAGATCGATCGCAGCCCCTGGGTGTGGAGGATTTTTTCGAGAAAAAGATTCTGCGATCAACAAATGAGGATCGGAAAGAGCGATGATCGCCTGGCCCAGCTTGCCTTGTCCCCCAATGAGTCCAATGCGGATTTTTCCCTTAGCGCTCATAAAATCGAATCAGATCGCGTTGGAGTTTTTGTAAGGAAGGGAGATCAAAGACAAAGCCGTGCCCTGCAGGATAATATTCGAATTGAAGATTTTTTTGGTAAGAGAGAGGAAGCTCAAGATGATTAAAACAATACTCAGTGGCGGCAAATGGCGTGCGACAGTCGTAATAGCCTGAACCAGAAAAAACCTTCATTTCTGGGTTATGAATCAAAGTGCGGCGCAGCCTTTGAAAAACATCTGGCCATGTCATCGAATCATAGGTGGAAAAGTTCCAGCGATTGTGCGCATAATCCACATAGGGAGGCTCTAACGGGCGATCCATCTCAAGTTCTGTCTGAAGATAGAGGTTAAAGGCGCAGCCGAGCCCCTGCATGTCGCGATAGCTTGGATCTTCGCCCCGTCTTTGCGGAGAGCTGAGATCGCCAACATAGCGCGTGTCGAGCCCTCCGATTACTTTCCTCTCTTCTCCCATAAATTCCGTGGTAAAGAGACGCTCGTCAAAGCGACCACAATATCTGCGCACCGTTTCTTCTTTGAGACCAATCAAAGACGCAAGGCCTGAGTAAAACACATTTTCCTCATAGGCATTGAGCTTGTAGGGAAAAAGAATATGGCGAAGATAGTCATTGTACACAAAGGCCCTTGCCTCACTCACCACTTGCTCGAGCGTCTTGCCAGGCGCTGCTCTCCCATGAAACCAAGCGGTCGCGGCGAACGTTGGAATAAGCAAACTGTCGGGAAGCGGATGGTTCCTTTCAGCGATCAAAGTGGAATAGTCCAGCGCAGACCCTAAAAGAATCACCCCGTGAAGACTAAAGTCGTAGGCCCAGCGAAGATATTCGGAAAGACCGCAGCAGCGAGTCGTTCCATAGCTTATGCCCATGAGATATTTTGGGCAGTTCCATTTTTGAAAGAGAGATACAAATGTTTGAACAAAATCGCCCAAGCAAGCGATATCGCCATCCGTCGAAAGAATTTGCGCTTTGCGATCTTCGTCTAGAGATTTTGCAAATCGACTGTAGCCTGTGGTGACAGGGTCGACGAATACAAGATCTGTCCAAGCAAGAAGGCTTTCTGGATTGTCAATTAGGGTGTAGGGAGGGAGTATGGTTTTCCCTTCTGCAGGCGTTGTAAGTCTGCGAGGTCCCACTGTGCAAAGAACCTCTGCGGAACATGAGCCTCCAGGCCCTCCAGGAAAAATAAATGTGATGGGGCGATTTGACCCTTCTTCCGCAAAATAAGCGATGAAAAAAATGTGCGCGAGATCTTCTCCCTCTATATCGACAATCGGCAAGGTTCCTGCAAGGGTTGTATAAGGGATCGAGCGTCCGTTCGCGCTATAGATGTGGGATGTTGTACAGAGATCTACGCCAGAATTGGAACAAAAAGGATCTTCTTCAGCGAATAAACAGGCACTGATCGCAAAAAGGGGGAAAAAAAATCGCATGATAAACCTCATAAAGGGACAGAATGTACGCGAATTGAAAGTTATATGGCAAGGATTCTTTTAAACTTGCAAAATAGTACGAAGATGCGCTAATCTAGGAGAGTCTTGCACAAGGACTGATAGCTCAGTGGATAGAGCACCCGCCTTCTAAGCTGGTGGTCGCAGGTTCGAGTCCTGCTCAGTCCGAATTTTTTAGTTCAAACGTTTAAGACCAGGTGTGACCATGCAAAAAGCCTCCCTCGTTGGAGATTATCGGATCGAAACAGAGAGTTTTCCCGATATCGAGTCGGTTTTTCATAGGTTTCAACAGCCAGAATTTTTAGCTCTTCACGACCGAGGTCGTAGCGATCGAGTCAATCGCGCTCTTTGCGACGCAATCTCTTTGCAAAAAGAACCTTGTTTTCTTTTGCCAGCGGTTTTGCGATTCGTCGAACGAGTGGATCGGGAAAAAATTCTTGAGCATTATACGCTCACAAGTTTTGAGCTATGGCTTAATCAATATTCCAATCTTAGTTTTGAGGAAAATGCCCATATTCGCGGGCGCATTGCGGGAAAATGGATTGAGAGAAGCGATTATCAAGGGCTTTTTCCGATTGGCATGGGCAAGGTGTACGAAGGCTCTCATTTTGTGAGCGCGCATAAATCTCCCGATCTGGATACAACCGTAGCCTCCTTTTGGGGATGGCTTGATGCATTCGCCGCGCGCGTAGGCGATGGGTTGCATCTTTGGAATTTGCCTGGAGGAGAGGCACCTCCTCAAATCGAAATAGATATTTTGTTTAGAGATATTTTTGGCGCCTCCGTCTTTACCCATGTAGCGAAAAATCGCTTGGCACTCAGTTTGACAGGCAAGGATTTGTTGAGTCAAAAGGGTGTATTGCGGGTTACTCCGAGCGCATCGATTGCCTCCATTGATCATGATCGGGAAAACAAAGCGGTGATGGTCGTTGATGAACAAGGGTTTTATCTCGGCGATTGGCGGGGCATGGATGTAGAAGGGGTGCGCCAAGTGGTCATCCTTCTAAGTAGCTCTTTGCGTTGGTTTGAAAATAATATTCATCTTCAATGGATCTCTCTTTTGGCGCAAAACGATCTTCATAGAGAGACGGCTGAGGCGGTTCTCGAGGCCCTTTTTTCTTCGCAAATTTTACAAAGTGAGCCTGTTCAAGGCTTTTCATTGAAAGAGAAGAAAAACGTGCAAGGGTTTATTCAAAAGGTTTTAGGGCTCCAAGAAGGGCTGCAATGCAGCTTTGAACAATTGGGCACTTGTTTAGCGCGCTTTGGGTCTACCTCTTTTGCGGGAGCCAAGCTGATTGCAAAACGGATGCACTCTCTTTTTGATTTGGATGGGTGCGTGGTGGAAAAACGCCCTGCGATTTTTGAGTTTTTAAAAAAAGAAGTAGGCTCTTTGCATGAGAGCATTTTTAAGATTCGAGAGCGTCTTGAAAAGCTTGATATCGCCTTGCTGACGAAGAGAGAAGTGTTTGATCATCACCCTACCTTTGTCACTGTGCGCAGCGATGTCGAGGAAATTCAAAGCAAGATGGGCAATTATTCCTCCTTGACGGTTGTTTATCCAGATAAGGATCGGTGGATTCCCGTGGGGGCGATCCATGCGGCAGACATTCGCAAACCCACTCTTGGGACAGTCAGCCTGCGCGATTTTTGTAATGGCGAAGAGATGACAATTCCCTCTTATTTAGAGGTGATTAGTGTGATCGATCATCATAAATCGCAGCTTCGCACACTCTCTCCTCCCTTAGCGATTTTGGCTGATGTTCAGTCGTGCAATACATTGGTCGCTTTTTGCGCATTTGCGATCAACGATCGAACGAGTTTGGGTGGACAGACGCGGGAGCAGATTGAGAATCAAATGAAAACAGCGACCTCAAGCCACATTTTGCAAAGACTGCTCACTCGAAAAATTGCCGCTGCCTCGCCATCGCCATTCTATATCCATCCTGTGCGAGAATTTGTTGAATATCTCCATTTTCTCTACGCGATTTTAGATGACACGGACTTGCTAAGCAAAGTGAGTGTTCGAGATGTCGAGTGCGTAGTTCAACTCTTGAATCGGCTGAAGACGTTGATGACGAAAGAAGAGAGCGAGGTTATTTCTCTAGACGATTTGCCGCGCGATAAGAACTTCCCCAAAAAGGCCGCGGAGAGAATTTTACAAAACCAAGAGATGTACTCTTTGTATCGTAAAATTTATGCGCACAAAGAAAAGTCTGTAGAAGAGAATTTGGCTCTTTGTGCAAAAGGCAAGCCCTCGACGATTTTTGCCGACACTAAGGAACAAAATGGCTGCTGTCGAGTAGGGCAGACAAAATTATTTGCCAGTAATTTCCCCTTCTTTCGTCGGCATGAAGATGCAATTCGGCGCGCTTGGCTTGAAGGAGGGAAGGCGGTGTCTGAAAAAAATCCAGACATTGTTTTTCATCTTCATATGGTGAGTACGATTGTGAGCGCGGAAGAGGTGCATCGAGGCAAAGCTGTGGATCATACTCATAGAGATGAGCTTTGGATTTGGATCCCTTCTGGAGATTTTTCGATTGAGCGGCTGAAAAAATTCTTGTCTCGCTTTCAAAATTCTTCAGGGCTTAAAGACAATCCGATGACCGTAGAATTTTTGGGAGAGAATGGGCCCGAGCTTTCTTTGATTTTTAAAGAGAGCTTTTTGGACATCCCCCACATTTTTGCTCCAAGAGGACTGCCCATTGCAGTGCTTCATTATAGGGCCGGCTCGCTAAATTCTCGCAAAGCGATGGTCTCTCCTTTTCTGCCGACGCTTGTCCACTAAGGGCTCGTAAGCAAAT
>CAIPFQ010000247.1 GCA_903864395.1 uncultured Chlamydiae bacterium
ATGAGCGGCTTTTTTTTCTCTCCGAACCAATAGAGCGAGAGGAGCGAGGGCGAGCAAGGAAATTACGCATAAAAAAGAAAAGCCTCTATTTTGCGCTTCCATGAATGCAAAGGTAAGAAGACCAGAACAAAGAGCAAAATAAAGAAACCCTTGGGTATCCACTTTTGTTGGTCTGGGGCTCACTGAAGGAAGATAGGCGCAAGTGAGAATCCATCCTGCACAGGCAATCGGCAGATTAATCCAAAAAATCCAATGCCAAGAAAATGTTTGAACAAAATAGCCCCCTAACATGGGTGCGGTGATAGAAAACATAGCGCCCAAGCTCACCATAATTCCTAAAGCCTTCCCCCTTTGCTGCGGAGGAAAGAGCTTTGCGACGAACGCATTTTGACAAGGAATCAGAAGAGCGGCTCCGATTCCTTGAAGAATACGGGCGAAAACGAGCCAATAAATATTTGGACTGACTCCACAGAGAGCGGAAGAGAGGGCAAAGAGAGCAAGACCGATGAGCAGAGCGCGTCTTTGGCCGATTTGATCGCAAAGTTTCCCTCCCACGAGAACGAGAATGGCGAGGGTGAGAAGATATGCATTGACCGACCATTGAAGAAGAACAGTGCTAGCTTCAAAATCTTTTTGGATTGCAGGAAGGGCGACAGGGAGGATCGTTTGGTCCATAAAAGTCATGGCCGTGCCTGGAACGAGAGCCATCAGAGCGAGCCACGGATTTGTCTTAGGTTCTTTATTCATCAGAAGTGACCATTTTCCAGGCTTTTGCTCCGAAAAGATGAATGCAAAGCCCCCCGAGAATCAATCCTGTGGCCGTAATCTTCCACCAATGAAGCTCTTCTCCAAAAATAAGACTGGAGCTCCACATGCCGATGATGGGGACTAAAAGCGTAAAAGGAGCTATTTTAGATAAGGGGTATTGCTGTAAAAGATAGTTCCAGATTCCAAACCCTAAGACGGTAGATCCGTAGGCAATGTAGAGCATACAGCCGAAATGGGGCCACGAAAGGTTCTGCAGCGTTGAGACGATAGCCTCCGTGCCTTCTAGAACAAAGGACAGGGCAAGAAGCGGCAATGTGGCGAAAAGACTGCCCCAAATGACCAGAGAAAGACCGCCCCCTAACGTTTTAGCGATTAGATTTCCAACGGCCCACAGAGTGGCTGTGCTTAAAATCAAAACGATCCCTAAAAGGCTGACATCGCCACCAGTGTGGGAGAGAATGAAGGGGAGGCCAGAAAATGCGATGATGGCTCCTGCCGCCTGCCAAAATAGAAATTTTTCGCCTAAAAATACCACCGCGAGGGTAATCGCAAAAAACGACTGAAACTGAAGGAGAACGGAAGCGAGCCCTGGGCTAATACTCGACTGCATTGCGCTAAAGAGACAGGAAAACTGAAGAACAAACATAATTAAGCTATATAGAAAAATTTTTTTTAATGGAATCGTAGGGCGTTTAATAAAAAAAATAGCGGGAAATGCAGAGAAAAAGAAACGGGTAAAACAAAGAAAGATCGGGGGGATGCCGCCAAGGCTGAGTTTAATTGCGATAAAATTTCCTCCCCAGATGGTGATGATAAGGAGAAGGAAAAAAAAATGAGTTAAAGTCACAGTGGCACGTATGTTGTGCCTACTACTATAAGGACAACCCTGATTTTATAACAATAGGATGAAATTTATTTTGCAAAACATCCCCGAAAGAGTATCCTAATTTTTTTAAAGCATTCGTCGCTGGATCTTTTGGGTTGTGAATATAAACAGCGCTATCGGCTAGGGCGTAAGCGATGATGTAAAGATCTGCTTTTGTTTTGGCCAAAAGGGGCCAGTCCAACAAGATATGCGGCTTGACAAAGAGAATTTGCTGTTGGCTGTGGGGAAAAGGGGGGATGCCTGGCGCTGCGCTTCTGCGAGGGGGGCTTTCAATGGCAAGAGAGGCAAAGATCGCAATGAGGGCAAGGCCTTGGATAGAAAACATGTCCTTACAGGGGACTGTCTGATGAGGGGCGCTTTGAGGAGTTACCCACTGATCGCAGGCGATGCGCAAAGATTTTCCTGTAAGAGAGAGAGCTGTGGGAGCGAGACCGTGGCTCGATAGAGCTCGCAAAAATTCTTCTTCTCTCCAAAGATCGCGCCCAAAAGGGATTTTATCCGCGGCTTTTTTTGCGGTGATAAAAAGAGTGGGCGAATCAAAAGGAACCCCCTCAAATTCAATATAGCCATTTTTAGAGAAAAAGGAGGCTTGTTGCGACGAGATGACTGTTCTCATACTATCCTTTTTTTAGTTGCGCGAGGGCTTTTTGCAGTGTTTCCCTTGTTGCGAACGCAGAGAAGCGGACAAAACCCTCTCCCGCTTTTCCAAAGCCGCTGCCTGGAATGGCGACGATTTGATGCTGTTCTAAGAGATGATCAAAAAAATCCCAAGAAGGGGTTTCGCACAGAGTTTTGCACCAAAGATACGGAGAATCCACGCCTCCATAGACTGTGTACCCTATATTTTTGAGCCCTTCGCTAAAAAAGCGGGCTCTCTCTAGGTAGGAAGAGACGAGTCCTTTGACTTCCTTTTTTCCTTCTTCTGTAAATAAAGCTTCAGCGGCTCTTTGAATGGGATAAGCCACTCCGTTAAATTTTGTTTGATGGCGGCGATTCCAAAGAGCATGGATAGAAAACTCTTCTTCGTGGTCGATGATTTTTAACGCGCGGGGCACAACGGTATAAGAGCAGCGCAGGCCTGTAAATCCTGCCGATTTTGAAAAGGTGCGAAATTCTACAGCCACCTCTTTCGCCCCCTCGATTTCGTAAATGCTGCGAGGGATGTTTGGGCTCGTCACGAAATCGCTATAGGCACCATCGATGAGAAGGATCGATCCATGGTTTTTTGCATAGCCTATCCAATCTTCAAGCGTTTTTCTTGTGAGAGCGACCCCCGTCGGATTATTTGGGCAACAAAGGTAAATGAGATCGAATGGCTGTGCGTAGGGGGGAAGAGAGGGTTGAAAATTATTTTTTTCGAGACATTCAAGGTAAGCCACGCCCGCGTAGCGCCCCTGTTTTGTCATAGGGCGCGTGCGACCGGCCATGACATTCGATGCAAGGTACACGGGGTAGGTTGGATCAGGGATGGCGATTTTGTTATTTATATCGAAAAGTTCTTGAAAGTTTGCTATATCGCTTTGAGCCCCGTCTGAGATAAAAATTTCGCTGGGGTCGATCCCTAAACGTTCATATTCATGGGTCGCTATCGTTTCGCGAAGAAAAGAGTAGCCCTCTGAGGGCCCATAGCCGCGAAATCCTTTTGAGTCTCCCATTTCGCAAGACGCTGTGCAAAGAGCCCGAATCGCCGAGGGTGGCAAAGGCTCGGAAATATCTCCAATGCCGAGATCTAAAATTTCGGCGCTCGGATTCTTTTCACGGTATTTTGCAATCCTTCGTTCGATTTCTGGAAAAAGATAGTTTTGAGAGAGTTTTGAAAAGTGATGATTGAGTTTCGCCATAGGAGCTGAGTCTACACGAAAGGGCAATAATTAGACTAGTATGAAAACGTTCTTTCCTTGTATGATTTGCCTTTTTATGGATGTGATGGAACGGTTTAAAAATAACATTGCCTCGATTGAGGAGAAGCTTGGGTATGCATTTGAAGATCAATCTCTTTTAATTTTGGCTTTCACACATCGCTCTTTTGTGAATGAGGCGAAAGGGATTGTTGAGGGGCATAATGAGCGTTTGGAATTTTTGGGGGACGCTGTTTTGGGTCTTGTCTTGTCAGATTATTTATACCATCGATTTCCTGAGGCGCCAGAAGGGGATCTTTCTCAAATGCGCTCTCGCCTTGTAGACGCTAATTCTTGCGCCCGTTATCTACAAAAACTAGGCCTTGAAGAGGCGATTATTTTGGGCAAGGGAGAAAGGCTTGGGGAGGGGAAAGCGAAAACGTCCATTCAATCGGATGTGTTTGAAGCCCTGATTGCAGCTCTTTATCTCGATGGCGGGCTCGTTATTGTGAAATCGTTTTTTCTCTGTCATTTTGAAGCGGATATTGAGGAGGTCGCTGGGAGCCCAGCGCGCAACTACAAGGCTGAGCTTCAAGACTTTTCTCAAAAGAAATTTCAAAAGGCCCCTGAGTATGCAGTGATTCAAGAGACAGGCCCGGATCATGCAAAAATGTTTCATGTTAGGGTTCTTGTAAATGGAGATGCAATGGGCGTAGGCATGGGCGCTTCAAAAAAACAGGCGGAGCAAGGCGCCGCTTTCGCGGCTTTGGCCAAATTAGGGGTACGTTCATGAGCAAAGTAAAAACGATTTGGGCGTGCAAAGATTGCGGGCACAACCAATTGAAGTGGACGGGGAGTTGTCCTTCTTGTCAAAATTGGAATACGCTGGTCGAAGAGGTGACGACGAGCGAGGTGAAATCTCGCTTCGAGTCAAAGCGCTCTGAGGGGGCTAGGCCTGTGCGGATCGGCGATGTCCGCTCTGGAGAGGCAAAGCGCATTATGACGAAGATGGGGGAGCTCGATCGGATTTTCGGTGGAGGCATTGTTGAGGGCTCTTTAGTGCTTGTTGGCGGCGAGCCTGGGGTGGGAAAATCGACTCTTCTTTTGCAGCTTGCCAACGCGCTGGCTTTGCAGGGGCTCACGGTGCTCTATGTGTGTGGAGAAGAATCGACGGAACAAACTTCTTTGCGCGCCAAGCGGCTGGGGATCGAGCATCAAAATATTTACCTGTTGAGTGAAACGGTTTTTTCCACCATCCGCGCGCATATCGATCAACTGAAGCCTGATGCGGTGATTGCCGATTCTGTGCAGATTATTTATAAGTCGGAGCTTTCTTCTTCGCCAGGGTCTGTCGTTCAGGTGCGTGAGATTGCGATGGAATTTATGCATTTAGCGAAGGGGGAGGGAATTACTTCTTTTCTCATTGGGCATGTGACGAAATCGGGCGAGCTTGCGGGGCCTCGCGTTTTAGAGCATATTGTCGATACGGTTCTCGAATTTGAAGGGGATCGGCAAAATGGGTATCGACTGCTTCGCTCTGTGAAAAATCGGTTTGGTCCTACGGATGAAATTGCGATTTTTCAAATGAAGGAAACGGGGCTTTGTGAAGTGCCAAATCCGTCGGAGGTGTTTTTGGAGGGGAGGGTGCGTGAGCTGGCCGGTTCTGTGATTGTGCCAGGTCTTGAAGGGGCGCGCTCCTTTTTGCTTGAAATTCAAGCACTTGTCACGCAGACAGCCTTTGCTACCCCATCGCGCAAATCGACAGGGCTCGATCAAAATCGGATGGCTCTTCTTCTTGCTGTTTTGGAAAAAAGGATGAAATTTCCTCTGCATCACTGCGATGTATTTGTGGCTTTAACGGGGGGGCTGAAAATCGTAGAGCCTGCGATTGACTTGGGGATTTTGCTTGCGATCGCCTCTTCGTTTGAGAACCGATGTCTCTCTTCTGATCTCGTGGTTCTTGGCGAAGTGGGATTGGGCGGCGAGGTGCGTGCGGTGAGCCGTGTGGAGACGCGCTTGAAAGAGGCGATTCATATGGGATTTCGCAAATGTATTTTGCCACGGCGCAATTTGAAAGGAATCTCGCCACAAATTAGTGAGAAAATCTCTCTTGTTGGTGTTGACTTAGTCGATGATGCGATGCAAAATGTGTTGGGAAGTGGGGCAACATAGAAGGGCTTGACGCGTCACTGCTTCTATGTTCAATTCTTAAACGAGGAAAATGTTGAAAATTGGAGCGCGCTCGACGCCGCTGTCTCGTGCGCAGTTTGAAGAGGTGTCTCGTGAAATTCTTGCGCGCGACCCTTCTCTTGTTTTAGAGCCTGTTTGGGCGAGCAGCCCTGGGGATCGAGATAAAAGCACTTCGCTGCGCGGCTTGGAAAAAACAGATTTTTTTACTCGCGATCTCGATGAGATGCTTTTGCGCGGAGACATAGATCTAGCGATCCATTCTGCAAAAGATTTGCCCGATCCTCTGCCAAAGGGGCTCGTTCTTATTGCTTTGACGCAAGGTCTTGATCCAAGGGATAGTTTGGTGCTGCGTGAGGGGCTCTCTTTGGAAACAATGCCAAAGAATGCCGTGATCGCGACCTCGAGTGCCAGGCGAGAAGTGGCTGCTCGCGCTTTATGTCCGACGTTTCGTTTCGTTGATTTGCGCGGCTCTATTGCAGAGCGCTTGGCAAAGCTTTTTTCGGGGGAAGTTGATGGGGTGATTGTCGCGGAAGCGGCGCTGATTCGGCTAAAAAAAACGCATCTCAATCGCGTGTTTCTTCCAGGGGATACAACACCTTTACAAGGAAAGCTTGCGATTGTGGGTCGCTCAGGGGATTCGACACCTTTTTGTAATCGCTTAAATCTATTTTTATCCAAGTTCTTGTCAATGTAAGGCTGTCTATTTTTACATAAAAATGAACCCAGGGGCGTTGACAATACCACGTTGCAAAGTCGAGATTATGACAGGCTTGTGGAAGTGATAGCCCAAGTTTAACGGCCTTCATAGGAGAATCGTCCTAAAGTTAGGTCTATTCGTCACTACATCTTGAAATTTACAAGATAATTTTTTTTGTCTGAA
>CAIPFQ010000248.1 GCA_903864395.1 uncultured Chlamydiae bacterium
ATAGGCTTGCACAGTGGGCAAAGCATAGAAGATGGGCAAAAATGGGCTTACAAAACCAGGCGGTTTAGGCGACCCATTGCACGAAATTAAACCAATAGCCTCGCTTTGATTCTGAAAAAAATCCTTGCAACTCTCTGGCTCATTTCGTACACAGAGACTGAGATGAAAAAATACATATATCCTTTGACTGCGCTCTTAGGCAGCTGCGCCCATCAGGCCTCCGATCCCTATTCCTTCGCGCCCTGCAATCCCTACTCGACCTGGTCGCCCCAGCGAGGCAGTCAACTCGTCTCTTCCCAGTTTTGCCAAACGATCCTCCCCTCGACGTTTCAATCCGAAGAGTTGAGCGTCGCGGAGCTTATTGACATCGCTTTGCAAAATAATCCTTTAACAAAACAGACCTGGGGGCAGGCGAGAGCCGCCGCGGCGCAGTATGGGCAGTCGCTGAGTGCTTTTTTTCCAACCATCGCCTTTAACGGCAGCTATGCGCGTGCGAAAGGCACGTTCATCCAAGAGGGACCTCCTACCGATTTTTTCACCACGCAAGCGGGCCCCGATCTCACATTGACCTACACCCTTTTTGATTTTGGACAAAGAACGTCAGCCGCAACAGCGGCGAGAGAAGCTCTTTTCTTCGCCGACTTAAACCACAATCAAGAAATTCAAACCGTTATTCAAACGGTCATGGACGATACCTATAATTATCTCTACCAGCTCGCTCTTTTGCACTCCGACGGAGCGAATTTAGAAAACGCCCAAATCTCTCTTGACGCAGCGAATGTCCGTTTTTCCTTGGGACTCGCGGCTCTCGGCGATGTAGCGCAGGCGCGCACACAATATTTGCAAAATAAAATCAGACTCACAACGCAAAAACAAAATGTTGAAAACGCGTTTGCCACGCTGGCCGTGGATCTTGGTCTTCCGGCTAATGTTCGCTTCAAAGTACAGCCTTTGCCAGAACAAATTTCCGAGGGTCCCCTCCTGGAAAGCATCGATCAGCTCGTCGCAAGAGCGCAAATTCAAAGACAAGATTTTTTAGCCTCTCAGGCGAATGTAAAATCCAAAGAAGCCCTCGTACTCAATGCAAAAAGAGCCGTCTATCCCGTATTAAACACTTCCCTCGACATCGGACACTATTGGTTCGATGGCGGCCAGCAAGAAAAAGACATCCATTGGTCAGCGATCTTTAATCTCACATTCCCCTTTTTCCAAGGGTTTTATTATAAAAACGCTGTGCGCGCCGCAGAGTCCAACCTGTCTGTCTCTCAGGCACAAATGCTCCAAACAGAGCTCCAAATCATTCAAAATGTAACGACGTCCCATATGGGCGTGAAAACCGCAGCGCAAAATCTCGCCGACTCAGAAGAATATCTAAACGCTGCGCAAATAGAATTCGACATTGCGATCGCAAGCTATCGAGCTGGCACCCGCACCATTCTCGATTGTATGTCTGCCCAAAGCTCTTTAGCCGACGCACGGACAAAAAAAGCGGGCTCTCAAAAAGATTGGTTTATTTCTCTCGCCTCGATTGCCTATGCGGCAGGCTCCCTTTGCGCTGTCCCTAACAAGGAACATAGATGCGATTAACAATTGTATTTTTTCTTCTTCTCACCTGCGGATGCAGTGAAAAAGCACCACAGAAAGAGATTTTTGCCTATCCTGTTAAAATCGGAGAGGCAAGCCTCAAAACAGTGCCCATTTTCATCGAGACGCTCGGTCATATCGAATCGATCAATAGCGTCGATATCCGCTCGCGCATCGAGGGGAACTTAACTGGGGTTTTTTTCACCCAGGGACAAGAGATCAAGCAAGGCTGTCTTCTTTTCACCATCGACTCAAAGCCCTATGAAGCGACGCTCCGACAAGCGCAAGGGATTTTAGAAGAAAATCGAGCCAACTTGGCTCTTGCCCAAGAAAAAGTGAAACGCTATCGAATTTTAGCGCAAGATGACTACTATTCACAAATCGATTACGAAACGCTGCAAACTAATTTTGCCGCCACCACCGCGATTGTCGAGCAAAATACAGCCGCAGTAGATAGAGCGAAAATTAATCTCGACTATTGCTGGATCTACGCCCCCATCGACGGAATGCTCGGCATCCTCAATGTCGATTACGGCAACCTAGTCGCCGCCCCCGACGGCACTTCCGATCCCCTCGTCAAACTCAATCAAATGGCGCCTATTTATGCGACGTTTTCTATTCCAGAATACCAGCTGCCTAAAATTCAAAAAGTCTATAAAAAACAAACACTCAAAGTGCTGGCAGCCTACGACACTTTTGATCAAGAAAGTTTTGCTGGCTCTCTATTCATGCTCGACAACTCCGTCGATCCGAATACAGGGATGATTAAGCTACGAGCTATTTTTGACAATACAGACCGCTCCCTTTGGCCCGGGCAATTTGTCCGCGTGCGTCTCATCTTGGAATCCATCAAAGACGCTGTCAGCATCCCCTTTAGCGCTGTCCAGATGACCTTGACAGACCCTATTGTCTTTGTCGTTCGTCCTGATTCAACAGTAGAGCAGCGCACTGTCTCGCTAGGGCAAAGAGACGGAGATCACTGCTTAGTTCTCAGCGGCGTCAAGGCGGGAGAAAAAGTGGTCGTAGAAGGGCAAATGAATCTTTTCTCCGGAGCCAAAGTCCATGAACCTCTCTGAGATGTTTATTCGCCGCCCCGTGATGACGATCCTCGTCATGATCTCCATCCTTTTTTTTGGCACTTTGAGCTATCTTTGGCTGCCCGTGAGCGATTTGCCGAATGTCGATCTGCCGACAATCCAAGTATCGGTGAGCTATCCTGGCGCCTCCCCAGAAACGATGGCCAACTCAGTGGCCACACCCCTGGAACAGCAATTTATGACCATGGAAGGGATTAAAACGGTCTTTTCATCTAGCAACACAGGATCGACCGCAGTGGTTCTCACCTTTACCCTGGAGCGCGATATAGACGCTGCCTCCACCGATGTACAAGCCGCGATCAGCCGAGCCCAGCCTAATTTGCCCTCAGACCTCCCGAACCAGCCGACCTACGCAAAGGTAAACCCAGCGGCCACGCCGATCCTTTATTACGTTCTCTCTTCACCCAATATGACGCTTGGCGATCTCTATGACTATGGCAATACGATTCTCGGACAACGCCTCTCAATGGCGGAAGGAGTCGCACAAGTTTTAACCTATGGCTCTCCCTACGCAGTGCGCATTCAAATCGATCCAGAGAAATTGGCGGCAAAACAGATTGGGCTCGATGAGCTCACAGGGCGCATTCAAAGAGCGAACGTCGATCTGCCTTTAGGGACTTTATTCGGAGAAAAAACGGATTTTACCCTCGACGCCGATGGCCAGCTCATGAGAGCTGAAAAATACAATGAAATTATTATTAAAAATGATAACGGAAGCCTCGTTAAAATTAAAGATGTGGGTCAAGCGCTCGACAGCACACAAAACGACAAGTTTTCTCATCGCTATCGAACAAAAGAACACAATAAGGTGTGTATTGTGCTTGCGATTCAAAAGCTGCCAGGAACAAATACCGTCCGCGTCATTCAAGAGGTCAAAAAGATCATTGAAGATCTTCATTCACAGCTTCCGCAAAGTCTTCTCATTGAGTCTATTTACGATCAATCCGATGCGATTAATGAGGAGGTGCGCGATGTAAAATTCACTCTTCTTATCGCGTTTTTACTCGTCGTTGCGATCATTTACGGCTCTTTAGGCAAGGCGATCAATACAATCATTCCCGTCCTCTCTCTTCCAATATCGATTTGCGGCACTTTTATCGTCATGTATTTATGCGGCTTTAGTGTCGATATTCTTTCTTTGCTTGCCATTACTCTCTCTATTGGTTTTTTGGTCGACGATGCGATCGTCGTATTGGAAAACAATGTGCGCCATGCGCAGCTTGGAAAAAATCCGATGGATGCTGCGATCGATAGCGCAAAAGAGATCAGTACGACGGTGTTGAGCATGACGCTCGCTTTGAGCGCGGCGTTTATTCCGATGCTTTTTATGGGGGGCATCATGGGGCGGCTCTTTCGCGAGTGCGCCGTCACGATCATTGTCGCAGTTCTTTTTTCAGGGTTTATCTCTCTTTCTCTAACGCCTATGGTATGCAGTCGACTCATCCGAGAACCCAAAAACCGCCATTTGTCAAAAATGGAAAAATTCTCTAACTGGGTGAATGAAAAACTAAAAAACATCTATGCGCCTTGCCTGCATTGGGCGATGAAACATCGACTCATCATGCTCACAGCTGGCCTCATGAGCCTCGTTTTTTCAATTTTTCTTTTTCGAACCCTTCCTCAGGATCTTTTGCCACCCGACGATGTGGGCTTTGTCGAAGGCTATACACAAGCGCGCGATGGAACCTCTCCTTTTCTCATGGAAATGTATCATCAAAATCTTTTGACTGCGGGCATTGAAGATCCAAATGTGGCATCGATCTTATCCATCAACTCTTACACGAATACGAATCAGGGGATTTTGTTTTTCAAACTCAAGCCGTTTAAAGAAAGGCTTCCCATGAATCAGGCCCTTGACGCTCTTTCGAAAAAGTATAGTCAGTTTCCAGGGGTTAATGTCTATTTGTCCCCTTTGCCTTTGATCAATTTAACTGTAGGCACAACATCGCAAGCGCTCTATCAATACTCGCTCACAAGCGTCGATCAAAAGACGCTTTTTGATTATTCTCATAAGCTGACGCAGCGAATGCGAAAAAATAGCGCTTTTAGTCAGGTGTCGAGCGATCTTTTGGCAAGTCAGCCACAGTGGTTATTTCATATTTTGCGAGATAAAGCGGCAAACTACAACGTATCGGTCGAGGCGATTGAAAACTATCTTGGGTGGGCGTACTCGGATAATAAAATTTCTCTCATCAATGGCGAGATCAACCAATACGATGTCATCGTCGAAACGCTGCCACGCTTTTATAGAGATCCCAATGCTCTTTCCCAGCTCTATATCCGCTCCTCTTCAAACGCACTCGTGCCTCTTGCAGAAGTTGTAGAGACAAAGCAGACGGCGGGGCTTTTGACGGTCAATCACATGAACGGGCTTCCGACGGTTAATATTTCTTTTAATCCCCCAAGCGATATGCCTCTTGGGGAAACGCTGCAACAGATCAAGCAAATGACGAAAAATGATTGTCCGCCTCAGATTCACGGGCAGATCATAGGCACTGCGGAGGTGTATGCAGAGTCGTTTCGAAGTCTTAATTTTTTGATGGTTCTTGCCTTTTTTATTATTTATGTCGTGCTGGGAATCTTATATGAGAGCTTTATCCACCCCATCACAGTGATGAGCGCTTTGCCCCCTGCGATGCTAGGGGGGCTTTTTTCTCTCTATCTTTTTAACCAAACGCTATCGATCTATTCATTTATCGGACTTATTTTACTGATTGGCATTGTATTAAAAAACGGGATCATGATGATCGATTTCGCGAACTCTGCTGTCAAAGAGGAAAAAAAATCGGCCTACGATGCAATCATAGAGGCGTGCCTCATCCGATTCCGGCCGATTTTGATGACGACAGTGTCTGCACTCATGGGCGCAGTCCCCATAGCATTTGGCCTTGGAGGCGCTATGGCGCAAAACAGAATCTCTCTAGGGATTTGCATCGTGGGGGGGGCTCGTGCTCTCACAAATCCTCACTCTTCTGCTCACCCCGGTACTCTATTTCTATTTTGAGACGCTCCAAGAGCGCTTACGCGCCTCTAGCAAAAGGGGTTAAACGATTTTATTTCATCAACAAACTAAATAATATAGTTTGATTTTAATCTGGAATGTACTAAAATAAAAACAAGGAGAAACAATCCTATGAAAGAGATTCCCCATTATATTAAGAAACTAAACCGCAAGGTAGTTCGCTCTATTCTTCGAGAAGAGGCGAACGAACAAACACAAGCGCAGCCCTACGTAATCCCTTCCCCCCCTCCAAAGCGCTCCCAGTTTGAGATAAAAAAGTTAGCTAAACAGAAGATCAAAGCACAGACGCTAAGCCAGATGCCAGTGCACGATTCTGAAGAAGAAAGGAACAGAAAAAGGAAGCATCGCGTCCCTATTTTTGATCGCAATAATGCGCTTCCGCGCATAGCAAAACCCACCAAGAAAAAAACACCGAGAATTTAGTTTTGCGCATTGTACAAATCTCTGATCTTCATTTTACTCATCTCACCTGGAATCCGCTTCGACTCCTCTCGAAGCGGCTTTTAGGTCACCTCAACTGGTTTTTTTCGAGAAAAACAAATTTTTCCTATGAGCCTCTCAAAGAGCTTCCTTCGCTCTTTCAAGAACTCAATGTCGATCTTATTCTCTGGGGTGGCGATTTTACGACAACGGCACTTTTCAAAGAATATGAAGAAGCCTCTCGCTTTATCCAGCAATTTCCACAAAAAGCCATCGCCATCCCAGGCAATCACGACCATTACACCTATCGAAGTTTTCGAGAAAAACATTTTTATCAGTTTTTTTCCAATCCTCAAACCTCCCCATTCACCCTCAAAGAACACAGCCTTGAAATCCACCCAATCGCCCCCCACTGGCATCTTATTGCCCTCGACACGGCGCGCCCCACCCCGCCCACCTCGTCGCGTGGTCTTTTTAGCGAAACTCTTGAAGAGAAACTCAAGCATGCTCTAGAACAAATTCCAAAAGAAAACTTTGTGATCCTTTTCAATCACTATCCTTTTTTTGAACAAGAACACTCTAGCCGTAACTTAGACCGAAAAGAAGCCCTGCGAAAAATTCTCGAAGAGACTCCACAAATTCGCCTCTATCTCCATGGACATACGCACCGCCACGCCGTCGCCGACCTTAGACCCAATCAACTCCCCATCCTTCTCGATAGCGGCTGTCCTGTCCAAAAACAAAAAGCGACCTGGAATTTAATTGACCTTTTGCCCGATACTTGTGAGGTAAGTGCCTATCATTGGGAAGATAGCTGGTGCCCTTTTAGGAAAGAAAAATTTTTATGGCAGAGATCGTAGAGAAAAAAACCCATTGGTTTCAGGAAGGTCTGCGATTTCATTGCACAGGATGCGGAAAGTGTTGCACAGGATCGCCAGGCTACATTTTTCTATCGCCAGACGATTTAGAAAAACTCTCGTCTCATTGTCAACTGTCTATAGAACAGTTTGTCGATCAATACACGCAGCGCGTCGACGATCAAATCTCTCTTATTGACACCCCAGGCACAGACGCTTGCATTTTCCTCAAAAACAATCAATGCTCAATCTACGAGGCAAGGCCTATCCAATGCCGCACATTTCCCTGGTGGATTCAGATTTTAGATAGCAAAAACGCTTGGGAGAGAGCCGCCCAAAGCTGCGAGGGCATAAACCATCCCAATGCGCCCCTCATCCCCGCCTTGCATATTGAAGCGGAGTGTGGCACATATCTCGACAATCTTCTCGAACAAAACTTCTCTCACATCACTGACTCTTAGAAGGATATAATGAACGAAGAGGTACAGAAACGAATCGATTCCTGGCTCTTAGGCGACTATGACGAGAAGACAAAGGCGGAAATTCGCCGTCTCATGAGAGAAGATCCAAAGGAATTAGAAAACGCGTTTTTCAAAGAGCTCTCCTTCGGCACAGGGGGGATGCGTGAGATCATGGGGGTCGGCAGTCATCGGATGAATATCTACACAATCCGAACGGCCACGCAGGGGCTCGCGAACTATCTCAAAAAACAATCAACTCCAGAGCAAGCCTTGAAAGTTTTTATCGGCTATGACGTGCGGGAGCATTCGAGAGAGTTTGCGGAAGAGGCCGCCTGTGTTTTAGCAGGCAACGGCCTGATTGTCCTCCTTTCCAAAGATATTTGCCCCACGCCTCTCGTTTCTTTCGCCTGCCGCTATTTCCATGGCTCTGCCGCGATTGTCATCACAGCCTCTCACAACCCTCCCCAATACAATGGCTATAAAGTCTACTGGAACGACGGAGGACAAATCGTTCCTCCCCATGACATTGGAATCATAAAAGAGGTGCAAAACTGCAAAAAAATTTCCCGAGCCCCTTTCAGCTCTCCTTTCATCCAAGAAGTAGGCAGCGAGCTCGACGCCGCTTATCTCAAAGAGCTCTCAAAGCTCCAGCTCTCGCCCAAAACGCCCAAATCTCTCAAGATCGTGTATAGCAACCTTCACGGCACAGGCATTCGACTTGTGCCTCAAGGCCTCGCTGCCTGGGGCTTTTATACAGTATCCCTTGTAGCGCTCCAAACGCCGCCCGATGGAACATTCCCCTACGCGCCGAAACCCAATCCAGAGGAAGAAAAAACGCTAAAATTAGGATCGGATCAGCTCATAGCAACAGAGGCGGATCTTTTTCTTGCGACCGATCCAGACGCCGACCGAATGGGCGCAGTGACGCGCCATCGAGGAGCGGCGGTGCGTCTCAGTGGCAATCAGATCGCCTGCCTCTGTCTCCATCACATAGGCGAATCCCTTCGGCGCGAAGGAAAATGTCCAAAAAACGCTGGCATTGTGAAATCCATTGTTACGACAGAGCTTTTAAGAAAAATTGCCCTCTCCTTCGGGGCGATCTGTCTCGATGTGTTGACAGGCTTTAAATACATTGCGGAAACAATCCGTGATTGGGAGACAAAGCCAGGCTCTCCTCAATTTCTCTTTGGCGCAGAAGAATCGTATGGCTATTTGTTTGGCACTTTTGTCCGCGATAAGGACGCAATCTCGGCTTGCTGTCTTTTAGCAGACACAGCCAATAGGGCTAAGCTCCAAGGAAAAACGCTGATCGATCAACTCTATCTGCTCTACGAACAACATGGCGTTTACAGAGAAGCGCAAAAAAGCCTTACCTTCAGCGACACCCCTGAAGGACTAAGCCAAGTAAAAACACTTATGAGTCACCTCAGAGCTCACCCCCCTTCCCATATTGGCACTATCCTCGTCAAAACAAAAACCGATTATGCAGACGGCTCTACGGGATTGCCAAAATCAGATGTCCTTCAATTCGATCTTGTCGATGGGTCTAAACTCATTGTTCGCCCCTCAGGCACAGAGCCTAAAGTAAAAATTTACGCCGAAAGCTGTGCACCCGTAGAAGATTCGGTTGAGAAAACTATTTTTCGGTGTGATGAAAAACTTCTCTCGTTCACGAAAGAGTCTTTCTGGGATATTTCACCCTGACGTGGTAGGTCACCAGCAAGTTTTTCACAAGAACTTTTTTCACCTCGCTCAATTCAGAGAATGTGAGATCGCACTCGCTAAATTGCCCATCTTCTAATTTTTCTCTAATGAGCCGATCGATCATTTCGCTCAGCGTTTGCTCATTGAGATCCTCTATGGATCTCGAGGCTGCCTCCACGCTATCGCAGATCATAATGATCGCCGACTCTTTCGTGTGTGGTTTAGGCCCTGGATAGCGAAACTGTGAATCGTCCATCTCCCCTTCTTTTTGTCCCATTTGTTCGATGTATTTGCGATAAAAATAATAAACGAGGGTCGTTCCATGATGTTCGCGAATAATATCGATAAACGGCTCTGGCAAATGATGTTTTCTGGCTAAAATAACGCCATCGGCCACATGGGAAATAATCACTTGCGCTGATTCTAGGGGGGATAAAAGCTGATGAATATTTACACCCCCCTGCTGATTTTCTGTATAAAACTGAGGATTATTCATTTTTCCAAGGTCGTGATAGAGCGTCGAGACTCGGCAAAAAAGACCATTAGCGCCAATGGCCTGCGCGCAGTGTTCCGCGAGATTGCCCAAGACAAGCGAGTGCTGATAGGTGCCTGGCACTTCCATAGAAAAGCGGCGCAGCACTTCGCTAGAGGGATCCATATATTCCATCAGCGTCATGTCAGTCAAAATACCAAAGAATGATTCAAGGATTGGCAGTAAGCCGATCACAAGAACGGCGCTTAAGATTAAAAAGACAAGAGAACCAAAACAATCGACAAGAAAAGAATAGCTCATCAGATGGTTTTCGCTTAAAACATAAGCGTACAAAACCAAACACGCGCTCAACCATGATTTCATGCAGACGCTAAAAACCTCTTTTCGCTTCCTCAGATCGCGAGCCGTGATAATAACGACAATCGATGTCACAAGATTCAAGATAAGAAAGCGACTATGGTCAATGGCTAAGCTCACGGAAAGAATAACCGAGAGCAAGGCGGCGGCAAAAAGAGCCGATCTCCCTGAAAGGAGAATGCAGATGAGCAGCGTGGCAAAAGGGGCGATGATCGGATAGCGAATCGCCTGAATGGCGCTGGAAGTGCTTTTCACAAAGAAATATTCTGTACAT
>CAIPFQ010000249.1 GCA_903864395.1 uncultured Chlamydiae bacterium
CCCATCGCAAATTCATCGAGATTGGTTTTTCCCAAGAGCAAAGCGTCTTCCTCTTCCAGAAAACGGACAGCGCTTGCGTCAAAGGGCGCCTTATAGTGTTCTAAAAATTTAGAGGCGCACGTCGTGTTTTCCCCAGCGATATGCATATTGTCCTTAATCGCAATGGGGATGCCCGCTAATTTTCCAAGGGGCTGATTTTTAGAACGTTTATGATCGAGGCTTTTGGCTTTTATTAAAGCTCGCTCTTCTAGCACAGAGAGAAAAGAGCGCAGCTTGGGGTCAAATTTTTGAATGCGCGCAAGAAAGTGGGTCGCAATGGCCTCTGCACTCACCTCGCCTTGGACAAAAGCATTCCGAAGTTCTATCGCCGACAAATGAATCAAAGATTTCATGGAGCCCTAAGGGTTGGCGGAACGCGGATCATGCCTCCGATTTGGTCAGGAGCGTTTGCGAGAAATGTCTCCCTGGGTAAAATATCTTTGGCGATATCGTCTCTCCAGGTGGTTTCACAAATATTTTGCAAAACGTAGGTGCAAGGTTCTACTCCCTCTGTATCGACAGCATCGAGGAGCGCAATATAATCGAGCGTTTTTTTGAGACCATAGAGAATCTCCGCTTCTTCTTCGGGTTCATAATCCAATTTACAGAGTTTTTTTAAATGGGAGAGGGTCTGTTGATTAAAATGCGCCATAGTGGTCTCACTCTAACATAGGGAAGGGTTAAAGGGAAAGTCTTGTTTTTTAGAACAGTTGGACATATCATTAGGCAATGGAAAAAAAATCTCTGGGACTCTTTTCTCTTGTCATGATGAATGTGATTGCGGTCGATAGCGTTCGTACCCTTTCCTTTTCTGCTGTTTACGGCTTTAGCCTTGTCTTCTTTTATTTGCTCGCAGCCCTTGTCTTTTTCATTCCGACAGCTCTTGTGTCGGCGGAGCTCGGCTCTAGCTGGCCTGATCGGGGAGGCATTTATGTGTGGGTGCGAGAAGCGTTTGGAAAACGGTGGAGTTTGATCGCGATTTGGCTGAATTGGATTTATAATGTCATTTGGTATCCGACCCTATTAGCGCTGATCTCTGGCACTCTGGCTTATCTGTTCCAGCCTTCCTTGGCGGAAAATCCTTTCTATGTAGGCGTTTCTGTGATTGGACTTTTTTGGACAGCGACTCTTATGAATTGTTTTGGCATGAGGCTCTCCAGTCTGTTTAGCACAATTGCAGCCCTGCTGGGCGCGATCTTTCCGATGCTTTTAATTGCCTGCCTTGGCATTTTTTGGATGGTGCAGGGAAAGCCCTCGCAAATTGTGTGTTCCTGGGACACCTTTTTCCCAGGGAGCGCTCAAGGGGATAATTTGGGTTTTTTAACCAATGTCCTTTTTGGCTTGCTAGGGCTTGAGATGGTTGCCACCCATGCAAGAGAAATGAGAAACCCACAAAGGGATTACCCTAGGTCTTTACTGATTTCCGCAGTGATCATCCTATTTACGATTGTTTTTGGCTCTTTGTCTATCGCGCTTGTCGTCCCAAGCGATCAGCTTCACCTAGCCACGGGAGTCATGCAGGCTTTTACCATTTTTGCCGATACCTACGGTCTTCCCTGGCTCTCTCCTCTGATCGCTCTTTGCATTATTCTTGGGGGGCTCGGCGGTGTAGGTGCTTGGATCATCGGGCCTACTAAAGGGTTGCTTGTCGCTAGCCAAGATGGAAGTCTTCCTTCTTTTTTTGCGAAAGTAAACGCAAGGGGAGTTCCTGTCCGCATTCTTCTTCTTCAGGCATCTCTTGTGTCGGTTCTATCTCTTCTTTTTGTCTTTATGCCTACAATTAACAGCTCCTACTGGATTCTTTCTGTGATTACAGCGCAGCTCGCTCTTTTAGTATATATTGCTCTTTTTGCCTCAGCCCTCAAATTGCGATATCTACATCCGAAGAAAAATCGCCCTTTTCGCGTGCCTGGAAAAAATTTGGGGATCTCTCTCGTGTGTGGGTTAGGACTTTTGAGCTCTTCTCTTGTGATTGCCTTTGGCTTTATTCCGCCGATGGCCGTGCCCTTTCACAACGTGTTTCTCTATGAACTGATTTTAGTGGGCGGGGGCGGCCTGTGCTGTCTCATTCCATTTTTTTTGTATCGTTCAGGACAAAGAAATAGAAACTCTTTTTAAAAAAATTCGTTGACAGGATGCCCTGAACGTTATAACTCATGAGACATGAGACATTTTGTTTTTTTTGGGCTTTTTTTAGCGAATTTCGCTTTTGGCGCTGAAGATATCAGCGGGTTTTGGAAAACTGTGAATGAAGAGGGCAAGGCGCAGTGCATTATTGCTGTCTATGAATACGACGATATCTGCTACGGTCGAATCATTGGCACCTTTGATGACACAGGGCAAATGGACGATAGCATTTATACGCCGAAGAAAAGAGCGCCTGGGGTTCTTGGCAATCCATTTTATAGCGGACTTGATATTATCTGGGGACTTGTTGATGTAGGGGTGAAATTTCGCGGTAAAATTCTCGACCCAGAAAAAGGCAATATTTATAACTCCGAGTTATGGGTCGATAGCGATGGCAACCTCATTGTGCGAGGAAAACTTTTCTTTTTTGGCCGTAGCCAAAAATGGTTCGCCGCGATGGACGAAGATTTTCCTAAAAACTTTAAAAAACCAGACCTTTTCGAAATTATTCCAGAGCTTCCCCAGGTGAATTAACATTCAAAGTCGAGCTTAGGACAAGGGAAGCACAGATAGAGGCATCTTCATTTTCTTTTTCTCTTTTTCAAAAAGAGCCTCTCCTAAGTAAGAGACAAAAACACTCTCTTTGTTCAGAAGACATTTTTTGACGGCTTCGCTTACCTCTTCTCGCGATGCGGATAAAAGGGTCTTTCGAAACTCTTCGCGCATAGCGTCCGTGCGTCCCGCTCTTTGCCATGCGTAGGCCGTCATTGCGCGTGAGCCTGGAGCAATCGGTGCGTCTAACGATTGCAATGTGCCGAACTTCGCCTCTTCTAGCTCTGCTTCGGTGAATTTTTTGTCCGCGATAATGTCGAGAGATTTTTGAAAACTTGCCATCGTTTTGGCCAGATGGGGGTCGCGATATGCGCTGAAACAAAAATTCCCCGTCGTCGGTGTATAAGAAGCGTTGGCTCCATATGCGCCTCCTTTTTCCCGAATTTCCTTGTGAAGAACAACGTTTTCTAAAAGCTCAGCGGCCAGCAATAAAAAGGGCGCATCGCCATCTCGATAAGACACCGTTCTCATGCCCAAAGCGCTAAAGGCGACAGGAGAGGCGATAAAGCGCGCCTGAGAGGGGATGTTTGGCAGAGTGTAGTTTCCCGTCCAAGATTTAAGAGGGCGATGGGGAAGAGTGGACCCAATGTTGTGAAAATGATTTTTTTCTAGCAAAGAGAATTGCGCCTCGTCGCAAGAGAGGACGATATTAAGCTCGCCTCTTCCTAAAATTTCCTCTCGCAACCTTTTCAGATTTTCGATCAGCAAGTGTGGGTTTTTTATCCATTGTAAAACGGCTTGATAGTAAGAGAGGCCGTGGCATTGCTCGCATACGAAAGAGGGGATCGAAAAGCTTGCGAGCGAGGTTTGGGTGGCGTAATTCATCGCGCTCTTTGAGAGACGGTTTTGCAGCCCCGTGGCCTGTTGCGAAAGAAGCTCTTTGATTCGCGCAGTATCGGAGAGGTCGGGCGTCGAAAAAAAATCGTAAAACAAAGAAAATAATTCCTCGCCGTGTCGAGACAGCGCTTTGCCTTTGATAGAAAAGCTGGGATGGCAGCGATTCGGATCTTGCGCGGAAATATGCAAGTTTAAAGACGCACTCATCCCTCCAGTAAAAGCTTGCGAGCGGCGAAGCGTTTCTTTATAATCTTTGCCTCCGCATCCTAGCTCTGTGATAAATCGACTTAGAAGAGAGGCAAGAGATAAATCTTTCTCCTCAATGTGAGGAAGATCAAAGATCAGATCTGCATAAAGAATTTGATTCGTAAAACAGCGATGGTGAAAAATTTTGGCTCTGCCAGAAACACTTTCTGTGAGAGCAAAGCGTCGAATTTGCGTCGGCACATCGCTGAGAGAAACCTTGGGTAAACAATCGAGCGATTGATGTTCCGTCTCTTCTTGATAAGCTGCCAGCGCCTTGGACTGTTCTATAATGGTTTTTACATCCTGCGGCGTCATTGAGGAGTGTCTAATTTTGAGTCTCTCTTTTTCTTCCTCCAGTTCTTCTTTCTCAAGATGGGGATCGGCCTCCAGCATGAGTTGGAGATGATGAGAATTATTGAGCAGAAAATGTTTGATCAGGAAGGGGAGGTAGCTCGGGTCTTTCAGATTTTCTCTCAGTTCATTGAAAAGAGTGTGGATCAATAAACCATTTTCAGGATCGCTGCCATGTTGCGCAATGAGAGCGGCTCTCATAAAAAGAACAAGCCCAAAAGGACCCTCATCTGTGTTGATTTCTGTTCGATCGAATTCGAGCTGATGCAGCGCGCTTTGCACAAGCTCTTCAGCAATGGGCTTTTCACTAATCTCTTGGAGAGTTTTAAACAGAACCTCTTTGAGTTTTTCTTGGGTTCTGCTCTCGCAGCCCTTGCAAATGAAAAGCCAGGCCGCCTCGCTCATCTCTGTGTCTAAAGAAGAGCCCGCTTGCGTACAAAGACCCGACTGTAAAAGAGCGCAGCGCAACAAAGAAGCATCATTGTCCATGAGAATTATATCGAGAAGAGAGAGGGCGAGAATTTCTCGTTGATGCGTTACGGATGTTGTGAGCCAGCCAAAGGCGAAAACAGTCTTTTTCTCAAGCGATTCTGTGGGAGAGATAGGATATCTCGCTTTTCGACAGATCGGCGCCTTGAAGCGCTCCTGACGCGCAAGGGGAGGGATCGGCACAGTTTTTTTAACCCCTGCCAACGCATTTTTCTCGATACAATCGAGATGCCTCTCCAAGGGAATGTTTCCGTAAAAGAAAAATAGGCACTGCGAAGGATGATAAAAAATGCGGTGAAATTCAAGGAGCTCTTCATGCGTCAAAGTGGGAATTTCTGTAGGATCCCCTCCTGTGTTATTCGCATAGGGCAAATCAGGGACCAGGTGCTTGAATACTTCCCTCCAAAGCCGGCTCTCGCTCGAGGTCAAACTTCCCTTCATTTCATTGAAAACAACGCCCTGAAATTGCAAAGGACTTTCTGGATTTGCCGGCTCAGTAAATTCTAAGCGATGCCCCTCCTGAAGAAAGCTCAATTTTTTCAAAAGAGGATGAAAAACAGCGTCGAGATAGACCTCGAGAAGATTATAAAAATCTTTTTCCACTTGAGAGCTAGCGGGATAGCAAGTAAAATCTTGCCCTGTGAACGCGTTCATGAAGGTGTGTAGGCTTCGCCGAGTCATGGCAAAAAAAGGATCTTTCACTGGAAATTTTTTCGAGCCGCAAAGGACGGTATGTTCTAAAATATGGGCGACGCCGTTTGAATTCGATGGATAGGTTCGAAAAGAGAGGGAAAAAAGATTTTCTGGGTCCTCGTTTTCAATATGAATGATTCTCGCCCCAGAGGGGCGATGCGTAAGTTCGAGCAAAACGCTCTGCAGCTCTTCGAGAGGCACTCGTTTTGTGACGACGAAATCCTTATAGGCACCGCCAACACAGCTAAAAATTGATTTGCGCATGTTAGGTGATTTTAGCGAAGTGGATCATTTAGCGCGAGCGATTTGGCTAAAAGCGGCTTCGTTTTTCGCATATTCTCCAGCGAGATAATTGCATTCTCCGAGCAGAAGCAAGAGGCGG
>CAIPFQ010000250.1 GCA_903864395.1 uncultured Chlamydiae bacterium
ATATTTACGACGCATTTCCCTCTTTAAAAATTGTATTCTCTGGAAGCTCCATGTTAGATCTAGTCGTAGGAAGTCACGACTTATCTCGACGAGCTAAGTTATACCGGCTTGAGGGCCTCTCTTTTAGAGAATATCTCAATTTTTCTCAGAACTTAGATCTAAAACCTTTTTCTTTTGAAGAATTAATGCAAGGTGGGTTAACTTTAGAAGTTCCGAAAATTCTCTCTTATTTTGAAACATATCTAGAGCAAGGCTATTATCCCTTTGTTTTCGAAGATCCTCATTCATATCACGAGAAAGTTTCTCGCATTATAGAAAAAACTGTTTTTGAGGACATAGCGAGCTATTACAATCTAAAAACATCCAGTCTCCAGTGTTTTAAACGGATTTTAACTTACTTTGCCTCGATCCCTCCTGGAGAATTGAATATTCATAATTTATCTCAAAATTTGGATCTCGATCATAAAACAACGGAACACTATTTGGCTATTTTAGCGGCGGTAGGATTGGTTCGAGAACTTCATCCTTATGAAGGGGGTGGGGCTGGGCTGAGAAAATCTCGCAAATTTTTATTAAATAACACAACGCTTATGCACACTTTGCAGCAATATTTAGGAGCCTCGATTTCAAAGGGGACGCAAAGAGAACTCTTTTTTATTCAATCTATGCAAAATGCTGGCATTCCTGTTTTTTGTTCCGATAAGGCAGACTATCGGACTCGGGAGGCTGTTTTTGAAATTGGAGGAAAGGGAAAAACGCGCCATCAAGTGAAAGATGCGAAACTGCCCGCATTCTTGGTGAAAGATGATATTTTGCGATCACTAAATAATGAAATTCCATTGTTTCAGTGCGGCTTCCTTTACTAAAAAATTATAATTTTTAATAAAGAGGCGATTTGCTAATAGAAAGATATCATGGACAAAACTTATATTTTAAAAATTTATCGCGGCGAGCCAAGTGCCCAATATTGGGAAGAGTTTGAATTTGCCCGCAGCCCTCAAGCGAATGTGATTTCTTCCCTGATGGAGATACAGCGCAATCCTGTGAATCGAAAAGGGGAGAAGACGACTCCTGTTGTCTGGGAGCAGGGCTGCTTAGAAGAGGTTTGCGGTTCGTGTTCTATGCTTGTAAATGGCAAACCGCGTCAAGCCTGCACGGCGCTGATCGAACCCTACATTCAGAGCACAGGTTCTACGGTAATTACTTTGGCTCCTTTCACAAAATTTCCCTTGATTCGCGATCTCTATGTCAATCGCAATGCGATGTTTGAATCGTTAAAAAAGGTGAGGGCCTGGATTTCGATCGACAGCTCGCATGACACTGGCTCATTTGCCCCTCCTGTGAGCCCAGAGGTGCAAGAGGCCCTTTATGTCCTCTCTACTTGCATGACCTGCGGCTGTTGTAGCGAAGCGTGTCCTCAGGTCAATGACAAATCAAATTTTATGGGCCCCTCTGCTCTATCACAGGCACGCCTTTTTAATGCGAATCCAATCGGAGTTTTTGAAAAGCCAGACAGGCTGCGCGCCGCTCTTGGCGAAGAGGGGATTGCTGGTTGCGGGAATGCGCAAAATTGCGCCAAGGTCTGCCCTAAGAACATTCCTTTGACCGAATCCTTAGCCCTTATTGGAAGAGAAGCGTCAAAACAGGCTCTGAAAGATTTTTTTGGCTTGCCCGATGCTTAAACCATCTTAAGCGCAGAGGTGATGATCCGTCCGAGATCTGAGGCTTCAGGGTTGTTTTTAAAAACAGCTTGCACAGCTTTTTGCGCATCTACGCTTTGGTAGCCGAGGTTGATTAAAGCGCTCACAGCATCTTGGAGAACCCCCTTTTCGAGAGGCTGCATCGCTTTTTCTCCCAAAATTCCTTTTTTTTCTACTTTATCGCGCAGCTCAACAATGAGCCTCTCTGCCGTTTTTTTGCCGATGCCAGGGAGTTTGCTGAGGCTTGAAATATCAGAAGAGCGAATTGCCCTTTGAAAAGTATCGAGATCCATATGCCCCACAATGCCAGCCGCAGTCTTAGGGCCAATGCCCGAGAGATTTAAAAGTGTTTCAAAAAGGTCTCTTTCTTCTTTCGAAAAAAAAGCATAGAGCGTGTGGGCGTCTTCTCGGACGATATGGCAAAGAAATAGATGGACGATTGTATCGAGGACGGGGAGTTTTGCATATGTGCTCAGAGGAATTGAGAGGCGATAAGAAATGCCGTTTGTTTCGACAACGGCTTTGAGAGGCTCTTTTTCTCTCAAATATCCGCGGATGGCTTCATACATAGGGGTTGCCTCATTGCGTGTGCGCAGCAGATCGCGAGCGCGAGCGCGTCGGCGGCGTCTTCAGGCTCAGGTAGGATCGGAAGCCTTAAGAGGGTTTGGATCATTTTTTGTACTTGCAGCTTGCTCGCTTGCCCTTTGCCTACAACAGCGAGCTTTGCTTTTTTAGGAGCATACTCGAAAACAGGAATTTTAGCTCGCGCCGCCGCAAGAAATACCATCCCTTTCGCCATCCCGAGCTTGATGGCACTCTGTGGGTTTTTTAACACAAATTGCGATTCCACGGCGATCCGATCTGGTTTATGCTTTACAATCAGAGCCTCTATGGCATCGAAAATGATTTTATAGCGCTCTTCCAGAGCAAGATGAGGCGGGGGGCGAATGCAGCCGAAATCAACGGCTTCGTGAGGAGATCGGATGACGCCATATCCAGTAATCCGCGTCCCAGGGTCAATGCCAAGAATCATGAGACGAAACTAACAAAGCTTTTGTTAAGTTTCAAGGTTTACTTACCGAGGCAAAATTTTGAAAAAATAGCGGAAAGAATATCTTCCGTTACGTTCGTTCCGAGAATGGTTCCCAGCTCACTCAGGCACGCTCGCATGTCTGCTGCGGCAAATTCTGCGGACGCCCCATTTTGTAAATTTTCGATGGCCCTTTGCAAATTTTCTATGGAGCGAAGAAGCGCTTGATAATGGCGCTGTCTTGTAATGACAACCTCTTCTTTAGAAGGGGGGCCTTTTTTCCAAATCAGCGTTTCGATGGCTTTTTGCAAACTGTCTAGGCCTGTCTTTTGCTGTGCTGAAATTTGGAGAGAAGAAATTGTTTCGTCGGCTTTGCCCATGTCGATTTTATTCCATACCAAAAGGGTCTTGTCTTTCGGAGTCTCTTTCATGAGCTGTACGTCTACAGAAGAGAGGGGGCGCGTCGCGTCGAGCAAGAGAAGAATAAGATCTGCCTCTCGCATCGCTTTTTGCGAGCGAGCAATGCCCTCTTTTTCTACGATCTCTTCTGTATCGCGAATCCCAGCGGTGTCGATCAAACGGAAATGCAAACCTCCTAAGCGCAAATCTTCTTCGAGAAGATCGCGCGTTGTCCCTGCAATCGGAGTGACAATCGCTCGATCGCGCCGCAAAAGAGCGTTCATGAGGGAAGATTTTCCAACATTTGGCGCTCCAATCAAACAAAGGGACAACCCTTCATGAAAAACCTTTCCTTCATGAAAAGTCATGGCCAAGCGCTCCATCCTCTTTAAGACATCTTCTAGGGTTTGAAGGATCTCTTCCATGCTGGCAAACGCAAGCCCCTCTTCAGGAAAATCGACCCACGCTTCCAGGATGGCAGCGCTCTCTGTTAAATCTTTTTGAAATTGAAGAATTGTTTTTGAAAGAGCCCCTTCGAGCTGGCGTCCCGCATGATCCATCGCGCTCTCGCTTTTTGCCGCAATGAGCTGTTGCACCGCCTCTGCTTGGGCAAGATCGATCTTTCCATGCAAAAAGGCTCTCAAAGAAAATTCTCCAGGCTCCGCAGGGCGCGCTCCAGCAGCATACAAACGCTCTAAAATTCGGCGGGTCATGAGACTGCCCCCGTGACAAGAAATCTCTACCGTGTCTTCTCCTGTATAAGATTTTGGATTTTTCATGACGAGAAGAAGGATGTGATCGAGCGTAGTGCCATCTGCATGCAAGATTTTTCCGTAATGGGCTGTGTGAGAGGCATATCTATCGACAGGGCTGCTAAATACAGCGCTCGCAATAGAAAAAGCCTCTTGCCCAGAGAGGC
>CAIPFQ010000251.1 GCA_903864395.1 uncultured Chlamydiae bacterium
ACTACAAATACAATAAATTCACAATATACTTTAGGTTAGAATGTTACGATTTGTGAAAAAACTCGCAAAAAAATCAATATATGCTTATAATCAGCGTGTTATGAAAAAATAGGGCGAAAAAGGGTCGTTAAACTTGGGATAGCATTCGTTGCGTCGGCGTGTAAAAACTTGAAATGCTCATGAACAACTCGTGTTATGTGCGGCAAATTTTAGGTGTAAGGCGATTTTTTTGCAATAGACATCTGTTTTGATTCTCCTGTATACTAAGCCCCTATGGCACTGCTTCCTCAAGATTCTTTTAAATGTCCTTATTTACAGCTTGCTCCTATGGAGGGGATTGGGGATCGGAGCTTTAGAAAGGCAATGGCCTCGATCGGTGGGTTTGACGAGGCAGTGCGCGATTTTCTCCGCGTCCCTCGGCAGGCGCATAGTCAAAGTCTTGTTCGAGACTACGAACCAGAGGAGATCGCCCCTATTCCTCTCGCGGCGCAGATCATGGGAGCAGAGCCTGAAGCGATGGCGGAGGTGGCTTTTGCCTTGGAACGGAAGGGTGCTCATCGGATCGATGTGAACTGCGGCTGCCCTTCTAGTACGGTCACAGGCAAAGGAGCCGGTTCTAGCTTGCTCAAAGAACCAAAGTTTTTGCATGAAGTGGTTCAGGCGGTGGTCCGTGCCGTCTCGATTCCTGTTACGGTGAAGATGCGCTCGGGCTTTGAAGATACAGCGTTGTTTCAAGAAAACCTGTTCGCTGCGCAAGAAAGTGGCATTGCCTATCTCACGTTGCACCCTAGAACCAAAGTCGATGGCTATGGGCCGCCAGCTCGGTGGGATCTTATTGCGGAGGCAAAATCGCTTTTAAAAATTCCTGTGGTTGGCAACGGAGATATTTTGACTGTGGAGGATGCCCTGCGAATGCTCTATACAACGCGCTGCGATGGGTTGATGATTGGGCGCGGGAGCATTATGAATCCTTTTCTTTTCCACCAGATCCGAGCGCATTTTGCTCAAAAAACATACATTCCTCGATGGGAGGCACTTTCTTTGTACTTTGACACCTATTTAGCCACTTTAGCTGAAGCGGGCGCGCCCGTAAAAACATGCGGAAGCAAGCTGAAACAGCTTTTTAGTTTTATTTTTAAAGACGCGCGACTCTTGGATCGCAGGCAAGCTCTTTTAGCCTCTTCGCATGAAGAGCCTGCCCAATTTCTCCAATCTGCGAAAATGATCATTGAGGAGAGATTTTATGCTTCAGCTTAGTGCGCAATCTCTTTCCAAAGCTTTTGGGACAAGAGAGCTTTTTTGCGATTTATCTTTAAGTCTTTTTGAAGGGGACAAGGTGGGTCTTATTGGACAAAATGGCAGCGGGAAGTCGACTCTTTTAAAAATTTTAGCAGGGCTGGAAAAAGAAGATTCGGGGATTTTTTCTCCGCGGCGAGGGCTAAAAGTGGGCTATCTCCCTCAGTCTTGCGAGTTTCCAGATTTGAGCCCTCTCGATGTCCTCATTGAGAGCTTTGGAGAGGATCCAACGATTCCAGAGTATGAAAGAGAAAGGCTTTCGGAAATGTGGCTTAGCAAACTCGGGTTTACGGGATCGGAACCCTCTGCTGCGATCCTTTCAGGGGGATGGAAAAAACGACTCATGCTTGCAAAAGAAATGCTCCAAAACCCTGACCTGCTTCTGCTCGACGAGCCGACTAACCACTTAGATTTGGAGGGCATTGTTTGGCTGGAAAAATTTCTCGCAAGGGAAGCTCCAACCTATCTTCTTGTGAGCCATGATCGCTATTTTCTTCAGCATGCGACGAACCGAATCATCGAAATCGATCCCGCATACCCAAAAGGGCTTTTTGCCATCGATGGCTCTTATGCCGAATTTCTTTCCAAAAAAGAGCAGTTTCTCGAAGGACAGATTGAGCAAGAAAAGTCGCTCTCTTCCAAGGCGAGAAGAGAGGTGGATTGGCTGCGCTCCAATGCGAAAGCGCGGACAACGAAATCGCAGGCGCGCATTGATGAGGCGCACGAGCTGCTCAATACTCTTGCAGATGTACGCAAAAGAAACCAAAAAAAAGTCGCGGGGATCGACTTTACAGGCAGCGAGAGAGAGACGCGAAAACTTTTAGTGGCAAAAAACCTGAGGAAAGATGTCGGAGTAAAAACTCTGTTTCAAGGCTTGGACTTTACGCTCTCTCCTGGGGTGCGTATTGGCCTGATGGGGCCGAACGGCTGCGGGAAAACGACGCTTTTGCGCTGCCTTGCGGGAGAAATTTTGCCCGATCAAGGGACGATTAAGCGCGCAGAGGCCTTGAAGATCGTTTACTTTGATCAGCATCGCAATACATTGCCTCTTCATATTTCATTGCGAGAGGCTCTCTCTCCGACAGGGGACTTTATTCAATTTAGAGGACAGCCGATCCATGTGAATGGGTGGTGCAAGAGGTTTTTATTCTCTCCTGATCTTCTTGATTTGCCGATCGGCAAACTCTCTGGGGGAGAGCGGGCAAGAATTTCGATTGCCCACCTTATGCTTCAGCCTGCCGACTTGCTTCTGCTCGATGAGCCGACGAACGATCTCGACATCCCTACGCTAGAGACGCTAGAATCTAGTCTTTTGGATTTTCCTGGCGCCATTATTTTGATTACCCATGATCGCTGTATGCTCGATCGCGTTTGCAACTCTATTTTAGGGCTTGGCGATCCATTGAGGACAGAGCTTTTTTCTGATTTTTCACAATGGGAAGCGTCAAAAGCGGTAAGACCGAAAGAGGAAGCAAAGCCTAAAAGAGAAGAAAAAGTGGCGACGCCTGTGAGAGATAAGCTGTCTTATTCGGAACGAAAAGAGTTTGATGGAATCGAAGCAAAAATTGCAAAGCTTGAAGCCAAAAGACAAGAATATACAAAGCTGATGGAAGATCCAAAGATCGCCACAGAGAATCAAAAGCTGACAGATGTGTGTGCAAGTGCGCATTTGATCGATACAGAGATTGAAAGACTCTATGTTCGATGGGAGGAGCTTGGTCAAAAGCAAAATCCTTTACCTAGGGATTGATGCGCCTCCAGGAGTGTTTCACTATCCCGTGATCCGAGTCGAGCCGTTAGCGATTCCCAAAGAGGCTTTTTCAATGTGGGAGCGCTCGACGCATGGGCTTTTTACCAGTAAAAACACAGCGCGGCTTTGGCTCTGCGATGGAGCGAAGAAGACGGCGATTGCGATCGGACAGGCGAGTGCTTCTTTAATCCAAGGCCAATGGGTGAAATTATTGACGCCTAAAGTGTCGACGCAGGAGGGAATCATTTCTCTTTTGAAGCGATTTGATCTGCGGGGCTCTTTTTTCTTTTATCCACACTCGAGCCTGGCGCGCCCCCATTTAATTGAGTTTTTAAAGAGCCAAAAGGTTCCGTTTTATGCCTTTGATCTATACAAAACCGTCTATCAACGATTAGACCCTGCGCCCAATCTCCAAGACTTTGAAGAAATTGTGTTTACGAGCCCGAG
>CAIPFQ010000252.1 GCA_903864395.1 uncultured Chlamydiae bacterium
ATTGGCTCGACTTTATGATTCCTTATAGAGGAGGTCACTGAACTTGGGCTAAGACAACGAGGTTGGCAGATGTTTTTTGCAAAAGCTGCGTAAGATCCTTAAGTTCAGATTCTCTTCCTAAAAATCGGGTCATACATCTCCTTTTAAAGGATAGAATACCACACCAAATCACTAAAAAGCAATTTTGGTGTGAAAATAGCAGAAGAGCCAGTTGCCAACGGGAGCTGAACCTCGCCCTTAGGGGCGAGGTTTTTTAAACCACAGTGAGAAGAGGGGAGTGAAAATCCCTTACTGAGCGATGAGCGCGGAGAGTTTTTCCAAAATCTGGGTTTGTCCTGCGATCACCCGATCCATTTCGGCGCTTTCAACCTCTCTTTGGGAGAGGAGAGAGAGATCGAAGACCCCTTGCGCCATTTCTTTGGCGATGGCAGGCTGTGTGCCTTGAAGTTTTACAATTGTTTGGATCAACTTGCTATTTGTGTTTACAATGAAGGTTTTTTTAGGCTGCATCATCGCGGCGCCCTTGCCTTGCGTGAGCATCATGTAATCTCGCAGACGCCGGCTCTCTTCATCGAGAAGAAGAAGCGCAGGCAGCGTATCAGAATTTAGGCTTTTGGCTTCAATCTCTACCTCTTTCAAACTGAGCGCAGAGCGAATAAAGTCGGCGATTTTTGCGCTTTCTGTTCTGCCATTGGCATCGAGAACCGTTTTTTCTCTCGTAGAGTCGAGAAGATGGTCGTTGAGAGCCCCATCGACGCGCTGAAACTTTGTCGAAAGTTTTTCCTCCAAAAGCTGAATCACCGCTGTATCAATGGGAGCTGGAGCAAAAAGTACTTCGACCCCTTTGTCTCGATAGAGCTGTAGGAGGGGAGATTCTCGATCGGACGCCGCATAGGTAATTTTCTTTTCAGATGAGCGCTCAAGGGCCTCTGCCACCGTTGTCCATTCGTTTTTGCTGTTTTTCCAAATCAAAAGATCTTTGGCGCGATCATAAAACTTGTCATCTTGCAAAATCCCGAGCTTTAGAAAAGTTTCTAGCTCAGGCCAAGCTTCGATGTATTTTTCTCGATCCGCTCTTAAATGCGTCGAGAGGCGATCGGCGATCTTTTTTGCAATATGGGCACTCAACTGGCGCACATTTTGATCGACCTGAAGATACGATCTAGAGACGTTAAGAGGAATGTCAGGGCTATCGATCGCACCGCGCAAGACCATCATGTAATCAGGCAAAATGTCTTTGCAATTGTCCGAAACAAACACTCGATTGCAAAATAATTTGATCGCGCTCTCATTGGAATCAAAACGGCGATGAATTTTTGGGAAAAACAAAACGCCCTGGAGGCGGAAAGGATAATCCACATTGAGATGCACCCAAAAAAGAGGCTCTGGCTCAAAAGGGTACATTTGCTTATAGAAATCGAGATAGTCTTTGTCCGTTAGCTCACTGCTGCTTTTGATCCACAAGGGCGCTTTATTGCCGAGAGGCTTTTCATTGAGAGAAATAGGCAAGGGCATAAAAAAGCTGTAGCGCTGAAGCAATGTGCGGATTTTTGTCTCTTCAAGATATTCTAAGCTCGCTTCATCGATATGCAACGTGATTTGCGTGCCCCTTTCAGCTCTTTGTCCCGCGCCAATCGAATAGTCAGACGAGCCATCGCAGCTCCAAAAAACCGGTGTCGCCCCTTCTTGATAAGAGAGCGTGTCGATCTCCACACGAGACGCCACCATGTAAGCGGAATAGAACCCAAGACCAAAATGACCGATAATCGGGTCTTTTTCGTCTTTTGGCTGAAATTTTGACACGAACTCTTCCGCTCCAGAAAACGCGATTTGAGCGATGTATTTTTCCACCTCTTCCTCTGTCATGCCGATTCCTGTGTCTGTAATCTGAATCGTTTTTTGATCCTTATTGACAGTGACTGAAATGGTTAGGTCTCCTTCGACCTTTTGTCCCTGATCGCGCAAGATGCGCGCTTTATTCAGAGCATCTGTCGCATTAGAGATCAGTTCTCGAATAAAAATATCCTTATCGCTGTAAAGCCATTTTTTGATGATAGGCAAAAGATTTTCTGAGTGGACGGAAAGTTGATTTTTACGCATAAAATTCTCCATTTTTGAATCCTCTATTATAGAGGATGGCGATTTTTTTTGCGACGCAAAAAATAATTGACTTGAATGCCAAAGAGTTTATAGACAAAGGAAAGAGGGGGTCTATGGGCAAAGGTGTTGTGATCGTTACAGGAAGCTGCGGTCGGATTGGGACGAGTGTGGTTCGCAGGCTCGATCCAAAATATCGGTTGATTGGCTTTGAGTTAAAACAAAGGGCCTGTGCTACGGCCCATGAAGAATTTGTCTGTGTGGACCTCACTTCCGATGAAAGTGTATCCAAAGCTTTTGCCCATATTCGATCGAAGTATGGACGAAAGATTGCTTCGGTGATTCATCTGGCGGCCTATTATAGTTTCGATCAAAAACACTCGCCCCTCTATAACGCAGTGACTGTGAAGGGGACGGAACGGCTTCTTCTGGCTTTGAAAGAATTTGAGGTGGAGCAGTTTATTTTTTCAAGCACTCAGCTCGTGTATGCTCCGGGGGAAATGGGGAGGCCCATTGAAGAAGAGAGCCCTGTGGCACCTCGATGGGATTACCCTTTGTCTAAGGTGGAAACGGAAAAAGTGATCCATCAATTGCGTGGAAAAATAAAAACGGTGATTTTGCGCATTGCAGGAATCTACGATGACCTATGCCATTCGATTCCTATCAGCCATCAGATTCAGCGCATTTATGAAAATCGGATCGAGAGCCGCCTATTTTCTGGCAATATTCACCATGGAGCCCCTTTTTTGCATAGGGAAGATCTCCTGGACGCGATGGAAATGGCGCTCGATCAGAGAAAAAGCTTGCCCGACGAGCTGATTCTTTTGCTGGGAGAGCCAAAAACTCTTAGCTACGATACGCTGCAGAGAACCATTTCTCGTTTGATTTGCGGCTCTGAGTTCACAACATGGCGCATTCCAAAAGGGATCGCAAAACTGGGCTCTGCTTTGCAAGGGATGATTCCATGCATCCAAAAACCCTTTATTAAGCCTTGGATGATTGATTTAGCCGATGATCATTACGAGCTGAATATTTCTCGCGCTCATAAAAAACTCGGCTGGGAGCCGAAAAGGTCTTTAGAAAAAACGCTGCCCCTCATGATCGAAGCTTTAAAACGAGATCCTAAAACTTGGTATGAAACCAATCAGTTGCCCTATGGAAAATAGATATTTTGCGATCATGCTTTTGGGCCTTTGGCTCATTGCAGGAGCTTTTACGTTTGGTACGCACGATGCTGTTTTACAAAAATCGGATCTCATTATGGGATTTTTGTTGATGGCTCTCGGATGGATCTCTCGAAAAGAGGAGAGGCTTTTTGCAATTTGGGGCCTTGTTCTCCTAGGCCTTTGGCTTCAAGTGGCCCCTCTTGTCCTCTGGGCTCAAGAGAGCGCTCTTTATCTCAACGAAACCTCTGTAGGGGTGTTGACGGTGTTGCTTGTCTTAGCCTTTCGCCCCCTCCCTGGGGAGCGGCAAGATTTTGGGGGCAATGTACCTCCCAAGGTTTTATCTAATCCTTCAAGGTGGCCCTCGAGAGCTTTAATCGGCCTGGGAGCTTTTCTTTGTTGGATGATCTCTCGTTATCTCGCAGCTTATCAGCTTGGTTTTATCGACTCTGTATGGGATCCTTTTTTTTCTCTAGGGACACAAAAAGTTCTTGGCTCCGATGTGTCGAAAGCGTTTCCTGTCTCTGACGCAGGCCTTGGCGCTTTTGCCTATGCGCTGGAGTGTATTTCCGCCTGTCTTGGAGGGCAAAGCCGATGGCGCACCGCTCCTTGGGCCGTTCTTCTTTTTGGCCTCTTGGTCATCCCCGTCAGCCTTGTGAGTGTGATTTTGGTTGTCTTGCAGCCTTTGGTCGTTGGCTCTTGGTGTTTTCTTTGTCTATTGACGGCAACTTTGATGCTGGTCACAATTCCCTTTGCTGTGGGAGAGGTCGCAGCCACCTTTGCGTTTTTAAAAACAGCGCAAAAAGGCTTTTTTTGGAGACTGCTTTTTCAAGGTGGATTTTGCCGAGAGGCGTCGGAACAAAAAGAGATTCCTTTTAACGCTTCTTTGAAGCTTTTTTGGGCCTCGGCGCGCTCTGGATTATCGTTTCCTAGAAACTTAGTGTCTTCGATTTTTATAGGCATTTTGTTAATGTGCGCCCCTGCTTGGTTTTTTCTGGAAAAGCTGGCTTTTATGAGCGATCCTATCTTAGGAGCCCTCGCTGTGATTGTCGCGGTGCTTGGGTTTTCAGAGCGGCTGCGCCCTTTGCATTTTATCAATGGTTTTTTAGGGGCTCTTGCTATTGGGATCGCCTTTTTGGCAGAGCATGGAGGCAGTTTTTTCTTTCATACTGTGATAGGAGCTCTCCTCATCGCTCTTTGCTTTGATCGAAAAGATCTTGCAAAACGGCAACGCAGTGGCTAAAATGCATGGACTTTCGGCAACTAGGGGGACGGGAAAGACTACATGGCTCAAAGAGCGCTACCCAAAAGCTGTTCCTAAATAGGCCATTTTCATTATTCCGACATTCGCTACCTCATTAGTGGCATTCAAGCCGCTTGATTTTCCGACGATTTTCGAGCCGATAACTTCGCTCGGTTGCGAGGTCTAACTGGTAGGTTGATAACATCGAACAACCAATCAAACATATCTCGTGATTTATGTTCGAAGAACCTCTC
>CAIPFQ010000253.1 GCA_903864395.1 uncultured Chlamydiae bacterium
CTGATGCGTTTGTTTATGTGTGTTCAAAAGAAGCTTTGCTTCATTGAGGGCTGCCTCTTTGATGATTGCTAAAACCTCTTTCACAAAAACATCTTTTTCTTTGAGAAATTCCGTCTCTGTCATGCAAAGACCTGCCAGCACCTCGAAAGAAGAAGTAATCACGCCTCCCTTGTTGCAAGAGCTGTCTTTGAGAATGAGGCATCCGAGTTTTTCGAGGACTCTTCTCGCCTCTGGAGTCAAGTAGAGGTTCGCCCCTTCTACGATTGCCTTCGATGTGGGCTTTCCTTGTGCGTCGAGATAGCTTCCAATATTCGCTTCGTTAAGGGTTCTTGGCCGTCCTCCGCCGGGCATGAAAATATCGGTGATGGTTTGGTGGACATTGTTGCGATAGAGTTGATTCATCTCGTTGCCAGAGAGCCACTCTTGAACGATCTTGCCCCCTTTTTTTCGCGACAAAAGCGTGGCTTGTGCATACGCGCTCTCTTCCTTTTTAGTTTGCAAATCGAGTAAAAACCCCCCTTCAGAAAGGAGATCTACTGGATAACTTCGAATCGGCAGAGCTTTATGATAGAGCTGCACCATCGCCTCTAGATTTAATCCTTGGGGATCGAAAATCGTTCCAGAAACGTCGGTGAGTGCAGTAAGCCTTGCCGTTTTGGGGTAAAATTTGTGGAGGTTCAAAATTTCATTGCCAGCGACATCGCCATCGGGGCCTCCTGAAATCTTGATTGTAAAGGGTGTGGTGTAGGGATCAATATTGAGAAATTTGAGCGTTTCTTCTAAATACACATTGACGCCGAAAGAGGTGACTCCATATTCCTTATGGTTGATCCCAGCGCCTGGCTTGCTGCTCATAAAAGAGCGCCCTGGCTTGTATTTTGAGCGCACAGCGAACTGAGCGATCCAAATAATCATTTCAGTCGAAATATTTTCATCAGGGCCTAAATAAATGTATTCCGGTTTTTTCCAGTAGTCTACAACAGAATCAGCGAGAAGTTTTCCTTCCTCAGAACAGTTGATCAATGTCATAAAACTGTCGATAAAGCAGCGCTGCGAGCGATTGATATAGGCTTGTTTTTGCTCTTTTCTGTAGCTGCCCAATTTTTCTTCTAATTCTTTTGCGGGAATCCCATCTTCTTCCATTTCCCGTCGATACACTTTTTCTTCGAGAACAAACACATCCATTGGTTTTAAGAGGATCGTTGTTTTTGCGCCCCCTTCAGGAATGTCTTTGTTTTTTTTCTGTTGCGTGAAGGCGAGGTTGTAGCACTCTGCGAAAATTTGGTTGCGATCCTGAATGAATTGTTCTCTGCGCTCAGGAATCACCGTGCGAACACCGCCACGCGCTAAATCCCGAAAACGGATGTTAAATCCGATAAAATGCATCCCGCGGATGAAGAAGATCCCAAAAGGAATTTCAGGAAATTTTGTTTCTCTTTCGTAAGGAACTCGTTCGAGATAGCGGGGCTCTAGACGAAAACTAAAACTCGATTTGTTTTGTCGATAGAAATTTGTCTTCAAAATACTGTCGATGAAAATCAGGCCTTGGCGCAAAATATTTTTCCGCCGCAAGTCATTGACGGCAGCGCCTGTATCGAGTTTTTCAATGAGTGC
>CAIPFQ010000254.1 GCA_903864395.1 uncultured Chlamydiae bacterium
CTTTCTTTGCCATACAGTGAAATCCTTCTCTTGAAAATGATTGAGTTATTGGACACCAGTCTACAGCAAATCTCTCTTTTTATGCAATGGGGATGCGTGTTTGTACTTCGAGATCTAGGGGGTGGCTGTAAGGGGATTCTAGAAACTTATGATATCCTAAGCCTGCAATCATGGCTGCGTTATCGAGGGAGAGGTTGGAGGGAGGCCAAAAAATTGGCAGAGAGGGAAATTTTTCGGTGAGCAGAGCGCGAAGCCTGAGATTGCTGGAGACGCCGCCTCCAACAAAAATAGCGTGGCAAGGAAAATTTTTCATTGCTAAGGCAGTTTTTGCGGCGATATCGGCAAACGCAGTTTCTTGGAAGGCGGCGGCAGCGCAGGCTTTTTCTTCTTCTTCGAGTTTGCGATCTTTGAGGGCATAAAAAACGCTTGTTTTGAGGCCGCTGAAGGAGAAGTCGAGGGGGTTTTTCTTGACCTGGCCTGCCTTGAAGGCGAAGCGAGACGGATCGCCTTTTTGGGCGAGTTTTTCGACTTTGGGCCCTCCTGGGTAGGAAAGGCCGAGGAGGGTGCCAACTTTGTCAAAAGCCTCGCCGATGGCGTCATCGACGGTTGTTCCTAACAGCTCATAGCGACCGACGCTGAGAATTTTGACGAGGAAAGTGTGTCCGCCTGAAAGGACGAGTCCCAAGGAGGGGAAGAGGTGGGCTAGGAGCTCTGAAGAAGGTGCGCTCATCATGGCAGCGTAGAGATGGGCTTCCACATGGTTAACGCCGATAAAAGGCCTTTTCCAGGCTAGGCTCAGTCCTTTGGCGGTTTGCATGCCGATGAGAAGGGCTCCCACGAGACCTGGGCCTTTTGCGACTGCGATGAGGTCAATCTCTGAGCGATGGACAGGGCGGATGGCTTCCTCGATGACGGGGAGCATTGCGTCGATGTGTCTGCGGCAGGCAAGTTCTGGAAAAACGCCCCCATAGCGCTCATGAATATCGGCAGAGGAGGCAATGACGTTTGAAAGAATGTCCCTCCCCCCTCGCACGAGGGAGGCGGCGGTTTCATCACAGGTGGTTTCTATTCCGAGTACAATCATGACAAGTAATTATACTGGAAATGGGGATTAAATTGTCGGCGTTTTTTAAAAGTATAGCAACGGACCTGTCAAAATGATACTGTATATCTGCTAAGAGCCGCAGTCGGATCCTCAGGATTAAAAAAAAGAAACACTGAAGAGAGCCGATCCCAGATGGTTGTTGATTTGGCTTTTTTCATAATTCCGACATTCGCTTCTGATTGATTCTCGGCGTTGCTCATAGATTCGGCTATTTCCATAATTCCGACACGGACTCGGAAAACGGAGTTTTCAACAGTCATCGTGAAATCAGTGAATCTATCAGGAGCGAATGTAGGAATTATGAAAATAGCTTTAAAAGTCAAAATTGACCCAGTGTTCAACACCAGATCACGTGTTCCTCTTACTGGGGAAAATGTACTAAGGTTTATGACAAGTTTATCCGACTCACTAGTAAGGAAGGGCCTTTTGGTGTTGTTCAAAGGAAATATTTTCAAGGAGATTGTTGGCTTAAATTCGTGCGGTTTATTCGAAGATTTGTCGGTTTTTTCTATGGAAGAAACCGCATCAGAGGGTACGTTGCACGAATTTGAACCAATAGCCCTCAAGGAACTCTTCAAAAAGAGAAAGTTTATGCTGGCTATTGGTTGGAGATCTTTGTTGGTAAGTTGTTGTTTTTGTTCTGTGTTTGTGTGTAAATTGATAGAGAATTGTGTTTCTTTGTTAAAGTTTTTAGAATTGTGTGTATTTGTCTTGCTGTGTGTAGTTATGATTTTGTCTTTATTATCGTTGTTCGCAAGCTTACTGTTAATGTAGCTATATTTTTTTTGTTTATTATCTACAGTACTGTTATTTGAATTTAATTGAGATTCTTGGTTTTTGATCTCTGGTTTATTTTTATAGATGTTCTGATGTTCATATATATATTTAACATTGTTGTTGCTTGATA
>CAIPFQ010000255.1 GCA_903864395.1 uncultured Chlamydiae bacterium
ACCTCCCTTCCGACTCTGTTTTTCGCGATATGTTTATTTATCCGATTGAAAAACAAAATGACGAAGAAAAAAAAGTTCTGCTCGGAAAGTTGGTCAGGCCGTTTATTTTACGGCGCAAGAAAAGCGAGGTGTTGACAGATCTTCCAGAAAAGATTGAAGAAATCTCTTACTGTGATTTGTCGGAGGATCAAAAAAAGCTCTATCTTGAAGTCGCGACTAAAACGCGCGATACTGTGTATCAAGAACTCAAAGACACTTCTAAGCCAGTGTCTTACATGCATGTATTTGCCGTGCTCATGCATTTAAAGAGGGTCTGCGATCACCCCGCGCTCTATTTAGGCGACGCAGAAAATTTTCGGAATTATCATTCGGGAAAATGGGATCTTTTTGTTGAGCTTCTCAGCGAGGCTCTTGGCAGTGGACAAAAGGTGGTGGTTTTTTCTCAGTATCTCGACATGCTTGCGATCATGGAATCCTATCTTAAACAAAAAGGGATCGGGTATGCTTCGATCACAGGGGCTACGCGCAACCGCAACGAGCAGCTTATTATGTTTCGCGAAAACCCCGCATGCTCAGTGTTTGTCGCCTCGCTTCTCGCTGCGGGAGTGGGCATTGATTTAACCGTTGCCTCCGTGGTGATCCACTATGATCGTTGGTGGAATCCAGCAAAAGAAAACCAAGCTACCGATCGTGTGCATCGCATTGGACAGAATCGAGGGGTTCAAGTCTTTAAGCTTGTGACAAAACATTCTATTGAAGAGCACATCCACGATCTGATTGAGAAAAAGACGGGGCTTCTTGAATCGGTGCTCGGAACCGAGGATCAAATTGTCTATCTTAGCAGAGAAGAACTTCTTCAGGTTTTTGACAGAATCTACACCAATGGATAGGTTTTCTCGACTTTGCAACTTTTGTGGGCTGCCTTGCGTGAGATTCCTTCGGAAATCTCTATGCAGAGCAGAATTTTGGGAGGTGCAGGCAGAGGGTATTGTGGGCGATCAGATCGTCCCCTGAATTAGTTTTCGATATCTTGGTGTTTTCGAACGCGAAAAAGATCGAACGCGACCTCCTTGCGCAATTTTAAGAGACCGTAGAGGTTGAGTAAAAGGAGAAGGGCTCCTGTCAGGGACATGACGGTAAAGGCTTGTGTGGCCTCTACAAAAGCAAAGAGGGGAAGAGAGAGAGAGGCGAAAATAAAATAGAGGCGAGAGCCCCATTGGGGAGCGAGGAATTTTGCGCATTTGACGCCTACGACAAAGTAGGAGAGGATTGTCGTATATCCGAGGAGGAAAAGAAAAAACGGCATGAAGTATTGCATGTAGGGAAAGTGGAGACCGAGGGCTTCTTGAACCATGAGAGAGACATCAATCTCTGATTTCCAATGCCCTGTAACAAGAACCACGAGGACGCTTAAAGTGCAAATCACAAAGGTATCGAGAAAAATTCCAATGATCGTGAGAGAGGCGAGGCGCTGTATTTGTTTGCTTTGGCTCTCCGCGTAAATAATCGACGTGTATCCGATGCCGATATCTCCTGAGTAAGCGCCCCTGGAGAGTCCCATAGAAATAGCTGTCGCTACGGTGCATCCTGAAAAAGCGCCTTGGGCCGCTTGCGTTGTAAAGGCCCCTTGAAAAATTTCGCCAAGCACTCGGGGCAATTCGGCAGCGTGGCAAGCAAGGACCCAAAAACACATGCAAAAGTAAAGAAAAATAAAGAGGGGAATGATCGCGCTGCACACCTCGCCAACTCGCTTGATGCCTCCGAGGGCGACAATAAGAGTGGCGGCTAAGAGGATAGCGACGACAAGTTTTTGATCGATGTGCCAATTTACGACAATGCTATCGGCCATCACGTTGAACATGAAGATTTCTGTGCCATATACGCAAAGAAGGAAAGCGGCGATGTAGGCGACCCATTTTTTGAGTGTTTTTGAGGAAAAAGCGGCGGGAAGATAGTACATGGGCCCCCCGTTATAATTATGCGTGCTGTTTTTCTCTCGATATTTGAGTCCGAGATACACCTCGGCATATTGCAGCAGCATGCCAAAGAGTCCCCCGATCCAGACCCAAAATAGGGCGCCAGGGCCGCCGATGGCGACGGCAGTGCAAATGCCCACGACATTGCCGATGCCGATCATCCCGCCGACGGCTGCGAAAAACGCTTTTAAAGGATGAATGCCCCTTTGCTTTGTCGATCGTTCCCTGAAGAAGAAAAAAAAGGAGCGAGTAATGCTTCCGATTTTCCTCACTTGAAAAAAGCGAGAGCGAAGCGAAAAATACCCGCCTAAGCTGATGATTAAGGCAAAGGCAAGCTTGCTCCAGATGAAATTATTGATCAGCTCAAGGGCTTCAAAAATGGATTGCATAGGGGGTTTTTTTTGAGTATATATTATACTCGGTTGAAAAGTAAATAGGTTCTTTACCTTTTGGGACGAAAGAAAGCCTAGCCGTTCACGGCTAGGATGAATTTCGCCTTTGCTAAAAAACCCTTCTATCTTTAGAATATCATATTATGAAAGAAATGCAAAGATTCAGGTTCGAACTTCGTCCAGATGGAGAGCAGATGCGCAAAATGGCTCAAACGGATGGATCTTGTCGTTTTGTCTACAACAAAGCCCTGGCACTCCAAAAAGAAAATCACGAAGCAGGGAATAAATTCATTAGTTATTTTTCAATGACAAAACATCTCACTGAATGGAGGGGGAGCAAGGAAACTCCTTGGCTGAAAAATTCTCCGAGTGGAGCGCAGCAGCAAGCCTTAAAAGATCTG
>CAIPFQ010000256.1 GCA_903864395.1 uncultured Chlamydiae bacterium
AGATCCGTCAAAAAATCTTGCGCGCTGTTTTTTTTGAGTTCCTAAGATTTTTTTTTAGCTTCAATTTTTTCTCGCAGCACGTAGGGGTCTAAGTCAATATCTTCCCCCCAGGCTACTGTATCGCTTATAGGATCGATGTGTACCTGATTGAAAAATTCAATAGAGTGCCATGCCTTGAAGATTCCTTTCCCTACAAGATGATTGAGATCGACCTCGCCCTCAAGACCATCGGCAAAACGAATCCAAAGATAATAATTCGCCAAGGGCTTGCAAGCAATGATTTTTTCTTTTCTGACCACCATACCCCTCCATTTAATCAAGAGGGGGAATTTTGTGTAGTTTTTTATTGTTTGCAGCACAATTCCATTCCCTGATCAAATCCTTTTGATGTTTTTGAGCCCATTCTATTACTAAGCTTAAGGCTCTTGGAGGAAGCTTTCCGCGCAAAACCCCAATGGGGTGAATTTGAATGACAGCTTCATCTCCTCCATATCTCGCGTGAAAATGAGGAGGGGCATGATCATCAAAAAACATTAAAATGACGATTCCAAAAAACTCAGATATGGTGGGCATAACTCACTTATTTATAAGTCAATGGCATGTGGGTAGCATATATTTTTTCTGATTAAAGGTCAACCGAGCGCCTTTTTCCTTCAGCAGTTTCTGTTGAAAACGGGAGTTGCTGATTTTTGATATCTTTCTTGGTGGAGAATTTTATGTTTCTTCTAGATCGCTGAGGGAGCTACCATTGGCATTTTTCCAAGTCGTCCGTCCATTTATAGATCCACCAAAAATAATACTGGCAGAAGTAGAGGGTGATGTAGAGGAGTAATCTTGTGTGAAGATGAGATGACCAGATTCTGTGTGTTTTAGAATTCCTTGATTGATCAGGGATTGGCGTTTTATTTTTATAGCCTGAGAACAAGAGGGTCGCTCGCCCCTGAGAGCTAAGGATCCCTTCAGGACTAAAAAACCACTGTGTATTTGGATTCCTTTGGCTTCGAGATTTTCTCTTCTTATGAAAAAAAGTTCTGCTTCAGAAGTCTGTTTAGGAATCGTTTGACTGAAAGGCATACCTAAAATAGGTAGACAGAGCATTAGAGCGTGAAGATATTCCTCTGCGATCGCTTGATCCATATCGGATAAGTTCGGCTTTGTAGGAACTTGTTTGTTTTCATTTAAGTTGAAGAGCCCTGTGCATTTTGCGATCTGGTATAGACGTGCTTCGAGATATTGAATACTAGCTTTATTCAAACTTTGATCTTTTGAGGTAAAGGCAATGAAGCTATCCCAGAAATCTTTCTTGAGATTGTGTTGTGAAATCCGATTGAGGAGGGGGTCTCCTTCCCCTATATAGATTTTTGGCTCTAAGTCCACGTCTCCAATCAGTAAATAAACGCCAGGTTTTTTTAACTCAGGTCTGTCTTTGTGTTTGTTGAAACATTCGCGCGGGATAAATAGACCGATTCCGTTCCAATTAGCTTTTTCTATAATTTTCATTCCTTCTGGAATCCCGTCTGGAAGGAAAAGATGGAAAACGGGTAGCACTAGATTCATGATCTTTCACCAAGGCTCTGAAAGTTTTTCCAAAACATCGCGTCTTCAAGATTAGCGATCTGATCGCTGACTTTGATCTCGGGCGCATTGGATTTTAGGGTACATGCTTGCCAAACAAGAATAATCTCTCTCAGTAATGTTAATACGCCTTTTCAATTTCGAAGTGCGACAACCGCAGTTTTTGATCTGCACTTGTTGAAGACCCCTATGGATTACGAATATTATAACACGCCTCTGGTTTTATTTGCAAGAATCAGTCAATAAAAAATCTGTTTCTATTGACAAATTAATCTAATTCTTGATATGTTTTTTCTGAATTAGTAATGAATGGTAATTTTTTCTCCACCACCCCCCCCCTAAGGCTCAACCTAGGGCTCAATAAGGATCAACCATGACCGACATACACCTCATGTGCGCCGCGGATCTCCATTTAGGGAGACATGTGAGCTCGAAAGAGGCTGCGCAGCCAGAATCTGTTGTAATTGAAGCCTGGAAAAACCTTATCGACGCCTGCCTCCAAGCAACGCCGGCCCTCGACGCGCTCCTTCTCGCAGGCGATCTCATCGACAAAGACGGTTTGTTTTTGCCCATGCGTGGGGTGTTTCGCCAAGGGATTATAAAACTTCTCGATCAGGGAATTTTTGTTTTCGCTATCGCAGGCAACCACGACCCTGCCGTCCTCCGTCAGATGGAACAAGCTGTGGGACGCCCTGAGTTTTGTGTCCTGGGCAAGGATGGGTGCTGGGAGCGCAAATCTCTTGCGATTCGAGGCAGAGTGCTTCACATCGACGCCCTTTCGTTTACCGAAACGGCCATGAAAAAAAACCCCCTAGAGAGCCGAACCTGGGAGCCAGTCAGTCCCAAAGAGGTTCTCATCGGTCTTTTGCACTGCGATGTCGATGTGCCAGAGAGTTTTTATGCCCCCGTGCGTGCGTCCGATTTTCGAGGCTTGCCCCATCTTGCCTGGATCTTGGGACACATCCACATCCCTCAAGAAATTCAAGCGGAAAACCCTTGGGTTCAATACTGCGGCTCGCTGCAAGGCCTCGATGTCAGCGAAAGTGGCGCAAGAGGTGCTTGGCATCTCATCATTGAGAGCCAAGGAAATCTTGCCAAAAAGTTTGTCCCTCTCGCACCTCTTCAATGGCAAAAAATCACACTCGATCTTTCTGACCTTGTGCTGCAAGACTGGGAAAACCAAATTGTCCAAAAGATCGAAGAGGCTATCGTAAAAGCTGTTGGCAAAAATTCTTCCGCTTCCGAAATCGGCGTTCGTCTGCAGCTCGAAGGACGAACCCCTCTCTTTCGCACTCTGCGCCAAAACCTTTCCAAGCTCCAAGAGCTTCGAGAAAAAATTTCTGTGGGGGAAAATCTCATTGCCTATTTTATCGAATCAGTCATCGACAAAACACGGCCAGAGCTCGATCTGGAAACACTTTGCCAAGGAAGCGATATGATCGCCGCCTTCGCAAGAAAAGTAAAACAGATTCAAGAGAGCCAAAAACTCTCCGAAGAGATCGTCCAGTGGATCGAGGAAAAGCTCTCTCGCGATCCTTTTCTCAAACAATGCAAAAAAGCTTGGCCAACCATCGCAGAATACCGAGAGATCGCCTTGCACGAAGGGTTCCAATGGCTCGATCAGCTCCTCGAACAAAAACAAGGAAAGCGATGAAACTCAAACGACTGTCTCTTCGCTCTTTGCCAGGCCTGCAAAAAAGTTTTGTCGATCTAAAAGAGATCCATCCAGGGCTCAACATCATCATAGGCCCCAACGCATCTGGAAAAACATCGCTCTGTAAAGCCGTCCGCGCATTGCTGTGGCCACAAAAAGATTTGGAACCATGGGCCTCTGCCAAGATCTTTAGCGAATGGACTCTGCGCCAAGAATCGTTTACCATCGCTCTAGAAAATGGGATGCAAGTCGTTAGTGAAGGGGGCAAACTTGCTGTCGAACGGCTCCCAGAAAAATATCTGGCCTCTTGCTTTACCATCACGATCGACGATCTCTTTGCAAGCAAAGACGAAACGTTTATTCAGAAAATCTCTACAGAGATCGCAGGAGGCTGCGATGTCGAAGCCGTGCGCCAAAGCATCGAAGAATCAGGTCATAGCGCAAAAAGTGCGATCAGCGCCTGGAATGAAGCCAGAGGGGCTTTGGAAAAACACAGAAAAGAGCAAGACGCTTTGCGCCAAGAAGAAGGAGCTCTGCCCGCCTTAGAAAAAAAAATTCAAAAAGCGAAAGAGGCAAAAGATAGTAGCTCCATGCTCGAAAAAATGATTGAGGCAAAAAAGGTGCAGGAAGAAATTTTGCAGACCAAAAGCAAACTTGACACTTTTCCAAATCCTTTTAAAACATCAAAAATCCAATCTGCAGATTGGGATCTTTATCAAGCCCTTGAAAAACAGCAGCGCGAGCTCGAAGAAGAGATCGCGACCATACAAAAAGAGATTTCGCACCGTCAATCTGTCGCGCTAAAAGTTTCTGTTTCAGAGCTGGAGCTCGACTTGCAGCTCAAGCGGATCGATCGGATGGAACTTTTTCAAAGAAATCTCGACCAAAGCCCGCTCAAAAAGCTCACCGCAGAGGTGGCGCAACACCGCCGCCTTCTAGGCATTGTTAGCGATGAGGAAATTGAAAAAATTAACAGCTCTTTTCTAAACGCAATCGAAGAATTATGGCAAAACGTAGAACTTTTAGAACACGAAATTTCTGCAATCCAAGAACAAATACGACTCCACCAGGGAGAAGAAACTCTTTCCTCTAGCACAGCAGAGAATGCTTCTTTTCTTCTTTCCGAGCTGAGTGCCTGCCCAGAGGGGGCTTTTTCTAAAGAAGATTGGGTCTTTTGCGGGATCGCTCTAGTCTCCTCAGCCGCTTTACTTTTCGCCCTTCCAGGCACCATGCGCCTTTTCGCCCTGTTTCCCCTTTTTTCTATCGCCGCCTTATGGCTGCGCAAGAAACAAAGCCGAGAGAGAAAAGAAGAGCTCGTGCGGCGCTATAAAAAATTAGCCCCTCTCGAAGAGACCGACCCACTCACGATCAAAGAGCGTTTTAAATACTCTCTCAAACAATGGAGCGAAGCTCTCCAAAAAGATCTCCAGCGCCAAAGAAAACAGGATTTGGAAACACAGTTACAGGAAAAACGGAACAAAAAGGTTTGCGAAAAAGAACGTTTGCTCGAACAAGCGCGAAAAGCTGGCATAGAAACCCTGCCCGAAAAACGGCTCCACTTTATTAAAATGCTAAAAGATCTCCATGAGGCTTGGGTGGCCATGGATCAAGCGCGCCTCGAGGCTCAAAAAAATCAAACAGGGCTCGAAGAAGAATGGAATGTTTGGAACCCTTTTGCCTCCCTCTTCGATCTAAAAATCTCTTCCAATGTTTTTGATCTGCGCACAATTCACTCCAAAATGCGAGACAGAAGGAACGAAGATCTCAAACTAGAAAATGCAAAAACTTCGCTCGCAAAACAACAACAAACATTGTTGGCCAGGGTTACAGATGGGAAGAAAATTCTTGAAAGAGCTGCGTGCGAGGGAGATCCAGATAGGTTGAAAGCTTGGGTGGATCTTTTGCCCTCTTATGAGGACGCTCTTAGGGATCTGAAGCAGCAAGAAAAAACATTAGAGAAGTTGAAGAGCGAGATAGGGTCTAAGAGGGCGGAGCGCTTGAGGGAGAACCTAGATATTTTTGAAGAAGAAAGGCGCTTGGAGCTGGAGGCGGCGGAGACTTTAGAGGCTTTGTTGGACAAGAGAGCAGAGCTACGCTCGCGGCTAAAGCAGGCGGAGAGCGCGGATCTGGGAGAGAGTCTGCTATCGAAGCAAGAAAAAGCTTTGAAGGGTGTGGCAGTGTCGGCGCGTAAATGGGCGAGCAAAGAGTTTGCGCTATTTTTGATGGAAGAGGCGCAAAAAGATTTTGAGCGAAAATCGCAGCCCCAAGTGCTCCAAAAGGCGATGGA